>NZ_QHHV01000549.1:0-1133 GCF_003947245.1 Actinoplanes sp. ATCC 53533
CCGACCCCGACAAGCTGGGCCTGAAGTCCGTCACCACGCCGGACGACTCGACCATCGTGTTCAAGCTGCAGAAGCCGTACTCGGACTTCCTCTACCTGCTCGCGATGCCCGGCTCCGGCCCGGTGCCGCAGAAGCGGGACACCGGAGCGCAGTACGGCTCCGCACCGGCTTCCTCCGGCCCGTACATGCTCAAGCCGGGCGCGGTTGTGCCGGGCAAGAGCGTGTCCTTCGTGCGTAACCCGAACTGGGACCAGGCGACCGACACGATCCGCAAGGCGCTGCCGGACGCGATCAACCTGACCATCACCACCAACGCCGACGACATGGACAAGCGTCTCATCGACGGCACCGCCGACCTGGACGCCGGCCAGACCGGTGTGCAGACCCAGGCTCGCACCCAGATCCTGCAGGACGAGAAGCTCAAGTCGAACTCCGACGCTCCGACCACCGGCTTCCTGCGCTACGCGGGCCTGGCCACCTCGGTCGCGCCGCTGGAGAACATCGACTGCCGCAAGGCGATCATCTACGCCGCGGACCCGACGACGCTGCAGACCGCTCGCGGTGGCCCGATCGCCGGTGGCGACATCGGCACCAACATGCTGCCGCCGAACATCGCGGGTGCCGACCCGAAGTACGACCCGTACAACCGGCTGCAGGGCAAGCCGCAGTTGGACAAGGCCACGGCCGCGCTCGCCGCTTGTGGCAAGCCGAACGGCTTCGATGTGACCATCGCGGTCCGTAACAACAAGCCGGCCGAGGTCAAGAGCGCCGAGGCGCTGCAGGCCGCGCTCAAGGCCGCGAAGATCAACGCCAAGATCGACCAGTACGACGGCGCGCAGCAGGCCTCGATCACCGGTTCGCCCGACAACGTGAAGAAGAAGGGCTACGGGATCATCATCGGCGGCTGGGGCGCCGACTACCCGACCGGCGCCGGCTTCATGCAGCCGCTGTCGGACAGCCGCTTCATCCCGGCGAACGGCAACTACAACCTGCCGGAGATCAAGGACCCGTCGATCGACGCCCTGTACGACCAGGCTTCCGCCGAGGTCGACCCGGCTAAGGCCGCCGAGATCTACAAGCAGATCAACCAGAAGATCATGGAAGGCGCGTACTACCTGCCGTTCGTGGTCGAC
>NZ_QHHV01000550.1:0-1318 GCF_003947245.1 Actinoplanes sp. ATCC 53533
ACGGAGTTGAGGGAGAAGAAGATACTCAGGGTGCCGAGGGTGACGATGAACGGTGGCAGTTTGATCCGGGTGACCAGGAAACCGTTGAGGGCGCCCATGGCGGTGCCGGCGATCAGGCCGAGGAGCAGCGCCAGGATGCCGGGCATACCCATCTTGGTGGCGAAGCTGGCCATCAGGATCGAGGAGAACACCGCGACGGCGCCGACGGACAGGTCGATACCAGCGGTCAGGATGATCAGGGTCTGACCCAGTGCCAGCACGGCGATGACGGTGACCTGGGCCAGCACCAGAGACAGGTTCGGTGCGGAGAAGAACCGCTGATTGGCCAGCGAGAAAGCCAGGATCGCGACGATCAGGACAGCCAACGGGCCCAGCGTCGGATTACCGTGCAGCAGATGCTGCACCCGCAACCCGAACGACTCGGGTCCCGAGGTGTCGAAGTCGTGCTCGTGCTCAGGTCGCCCGGCGGCCGTTTTCGGCGACGGGGGAGTGGCTTGCGAAGAATTCGTGGCCATGGCCGGCCCTCCTGTTCCCTGACTCAGCCCCAGCAGTTTTCTTTGCCCCAGGCGGAGTCTTTGGCCTCGACACCGCTCTGCGGCTGGTCGGTGATCAGCTGGACACCGGTGTCCACGAAGTCTTTACCGGCGGTGGCCTGCGGCTTGGTGCCGTCCTTGGCGAACTTGGAGATCGCTTCGATGCCCAGCGAGGCCATCTTCAGCGGGAACTGCATCGAGGTCGCACCGATGACACCGGCCTTGACGTTATCGACACCCGGGCAGCCACCATCGACCGACACGATCGTGACAGCCTTCTCCTTACCAGCCGCCTTCAAAGCCTGATACGCCCCCGCCGCCGCCGGCTCGTTGATCGTGTAGACCAGATTGATCGACGGGTCCTTCTGCAGCAGATTCTCCATCGCCGTGCGCCCACCGTCCTCGGCACCGTCGGTCACGTCATGCCCGGCGATCCGCGGGTCGGCCTCATCACCGATCTTCGCCTTGTCCTTCACATCGACGCCGAAACCCTCCAGGAAGCCCTGGTCACGCTGCACATCCACGGAGACCTGGTTGGCGTTCAGATCCAACATGGCGATCTTGGCCTGCTTACCGTCCTTGTCGAACTTCGCCTTGGCCCACTGCCCGATCAACCTGCCCGCCTGATAATTATCGGTGGCGAAGGTCGCATCAACAGCGTTGGCCGGATCCGTCGGGGTGTCCAGCGCGATGACCAACAAACCCTGCCTGCCGCGCCTTGTCAATCGACGGCACGATCGCCTTGGAATCACTCGGCGTGATCAGGAAACCCTTGGCACCAGCCG
>NZ_QHHV01000551.1:0-1022 GCF_003947245.1 Actinoplanes sp. ATCC 53533
CCAGTGCGAGGTCAGGGCGCTCCGCAGCCAGTCGGCCGCTTCCCGACATCCGCGGGCACGGTGACGCCGATCGTGTTGGTCGAGATCTCACGGAAGCAGCGCAGCTGCACGGCCCGGGCGAAGAACGAGTAGCCGGAGTGCTCTTCCCACACGTTGGTGGTCTGCTGTTGGTAGGCCCCGATGAGGAAGTCGAGGTTGCGGCCGATCACCTGACGTGCGAGATCCCGCGTCGGCTCATCCAGTTGGGTGAAGGCCCGCAGGACAGCCAGGGTCTGCAGGGCCGGCCCGTCGTTCTGCTCCGTCCACGGGCGTGAGTTTCCCTCGATGGTGAAGCAGGCGTGGGCGAGCGTCGGTATGGCGTTGCCCTGGCAGATCGCGGCGAACCGGACGTAGTCCTCCAGCGGTTCGACGCCGGAGGCCGGCTTGGCCGGCATGCCGGACGCGACCAGTTCCATCGCCGTGATCGCCGCGTCGCGGGTCCAGTTGAACACGTAGTCCTGGTCAACCCCGGGAGAGTTCGCCGGGTATGACGGGGCAGCGATGATGCAACCGGGCTTGGCGAACCTTCCCTGCTCCACCGGATCCTCGACCAGGAAGCCATCGCTGGCCACGTTGCGCATCATCAGGCTGAACATGTGCTGCGCGATCATCTGGAAGTCGCTGCGCTGCACCACGGCCCTGGCGCTCTCGGCCCTTGGCCCGGCGTATTCAGAAGCTGTCCTGGCCCGGGTGTGGCTGCTGGGTTCCAGAATTGTTGCCGTCATGTCCGGCTCCTTGCTCGGAATCGTCGAAAATCGCCAAGATCGGGTCGAGCTACGGCGTGGCGGCGCTCAGGGCGTCGGCGGATGCTTTCCATTCCGCGTTGTCGGGAATGGACTTGTCGGCCACCAGAACCTCGACGATCGACGGGCTGCTCGAGTTTGCCAGCGCACCCGCCATGGCATCGGCCAGTTCCCCGTAGGTGCCGGCCCGCCATCCTTGGCACCCAAATACATCCGCCAGCTTGCTGTACTTCCACGGGT
>NZ_QHHV01000552.1:0-955 GCF_003947245.1 Actinoplanes sp. ATCC 53533
GCTTTACGGTTGCTTACAGTGGTTGGTTACGGACACAGACATCAACGTGAAACACACTCTTGACAGCGGGTGAGCCACGTCATACGGTCGCGTCACTTATCCGGTTCAGTAAATTCGCACAGCACTTTCCCTGGGTGGAGGAGTAATGGAACGGTTCGCCAAGCGAGGCGTGGCGCTGATCGCCGCAGGCCTTGCCGGAACCCTGGCTCTTACCGGTTGCAGTGGCGAGAAGCTCGATAGCGGCGGTGACAGCGACGCGACGGCGGCTCAGGTCACCCTCAAGGTCAACTTCTGGGGAGACTTCGGCCTGGAAGCGCTCAAGGCGCAATACGAGAAGGACCACCCCAACGTCAAGATCTCGCTGAACTCCGGCGAGTTCAACGCGCAGCACCAGGACCTGCAGAAGAAGCTGGTGGCCGGCAGCGGCGCGCCGGACATCTCAGCGATCGACGAGGGCTTCGCCGTCCAGTTCCGCGGCCAGGCCGACAAGTTCGTCAACCTGCTGGACAAGGGCGCCGGCTCGTACGAGTCGAAGTACCTGGGCTGGAAGTGGAAGCAGACGCTGTCCGCCGACGGCAAGACCCAGATCGGCCTCGGCACGGATGTCGGCGGCCTGGCCATGTGCTACCGCACCGACCTGTTCAAGGCGGCCGGCCTGCCCACCGAGCGCGACGCCGTGTCGGCGCTGTGGCCGACCTGGGACGCGTTCATCGCCACCGGCGAGAAGTACGTCAAGGGCAGCGGCGGGAAGAAGTTCATCGACTCCGGCACGGACATGTTCAACCCGATCCTCGCCCAGCAGCCCGTCGGCTTCTACAACGAGCAGGACCAGCTGCAGTTGGACGCCGGCCCCAAGATCGCTTGGGACACCACGATGAAGGCCCTGAAGGCGGGGATCTCCGCCAACCTGGTCAGCTTCCAGCCCGGCTGGGACCAGGGCTTCAAGAAGGACCAG
>NZ_QHHV01000553.1:0-1174 GCF_003947245.1 Actinoplanes sp. ATCC 53533
TAGAGCACCGCCGAGAAGTAGAGCCACATCCGCATGAGGAAAGGGATGAGATTCCGGACATCGGGGATCTTGCTGCCCAGCCGGGCCCCGGTCAGCGCCAGTCCGGCGTTGAACATGGCCTGCAACAGGAAGACCGGCACGATGAGCAGCCACTCCACCGTGATCGGCTCGCCGAAGCCGAGCACGATGACCATCAGCACGGCCAGCGAGGCCATCGTGTTGCGGATCTCGACCATCGTGATCGCCAGCGGCAGGCTGGCGCGCGGGAAGTGCAGGGCCCGGATCAGCCCCAGGTTGCCGCTGACCCCTGCCTGGATGCCGGCCGACACCGTGGACTGGGTGAAGCCGAAGATGAACACGCCGGTGCAGAGGTAGGCGACGAAGTTGTCGACCCCGCTCTTCGTGTTCAGGATGATGCCGAAGATCAGGTAGTACACAGCCGCGTTGATCAGCGGGGTGAGCACCTGCCAGAAGACGCCGAGCCGGGTCTTGCCCAACGACGATGAGACCTTGGCGTTGGCGTAAGACGCGATGAAGTGCCGGTAGGCCCACAACTGCCGGGAATACCCGGACAGGGAGGGCAGCTTGCCGGCGGCACTCAGGCCGTGCCTGCGGGCCAGCTCCTTGAGCGTCAGGCCGGTGTCGGATTCGGCGACCGCCGTCTGGGGCATGGGGTGTCGCTCCGATCTAGTCGGTCCGCTGGGGATGGGGGACCTTGATGACTTGCGCGGGAACACACTAAACATTGTGCATCGATGGAACGGCGTCGTATCGACGTTAGAGCCGAAATTAGCCGAACGAGCGCCGGAACGCAACCGTTGCGTCCTGGCGTATAGTGCACCCGTGGTTACAGCGAAACGTGCACCCGCCGGAGCGGCGGTGCTCCGCGGCGACATCACCGCGGCCATCCGTAACGCGGTCATGAACGAGCTGGCCGAGGTCGGCTACGGCCGGCTATCCATCGAGGCGGTGGCGCGCCGCGCCGGCGTCGGCAAAACCGCGATCTATCGCCGGTGGAGCAACAAGCTGGAGATGGTCCTCGAGATCGTCTCCGCAATCGCGGAGCGTAGCGTGCCTATGCCCGACACCGGAAGCTTCGCGGGTGATCTGCAACTGCTCATGTTCATCGTGAGCAAGGCGCTGCAGCATCGGATCGCGTCGCAGATCATCCCCG
>NZ_QHHV01000554.1:0-859 GCF_003947245.1 Actinoplanes sp. ATCC 53533
TGACGCCAACAGAGCGGACGGAACGGACCGAACGCAGCGAGAAGACCGACGAGCGCCGGGCGCGCTTCGAGCGGGACGCGCTGCCGTTCGTCGACCAGCTGTATGCGGCGGGCCTGCGCATGACGCGCAACCCGGCCGATGCCGAGGACCTCGTCCAGGAGACCTTCCTCAAGGCGTTCTCCGCATTCCACCAGTTCGAGGAGGGTACGAACCTCAAGGCCTGGCTGTACCGCATCCTCACGAACACCTATATCAACTCGTATCGGCGCAAGCAGCGTCAGCCCGTGCAGGCTCCGACCGAGGAGATCTCCGACTGGCAGCTCGCGTCGTCGGAGTCGCACACGTCCGCGGGTCTGCGCTCGGCCGAGACCGAGGCGCTGGACAGGCTGCCCGACAGCGACATCAAGGACGCGCTGCAGCAGTTGCCAGAGGAGTTCCGGCTGGCCGTCTATCTCGCCGATGTCGAGGGCTTCTCATACAAAGAGATCGCCGACATCATGGGCACGCCGATCGGCACGGTCATGTCCCGCCTGCACCGTGGCCGGCGCAACCTGCGCAAGCTGCTCGAGCGGTACGCCCTGGACCGTGGCATCACCCGTTCGCCCGGCGCGACCGCCGCACAGGAGGCGTGAGCGACGTGAACGACAAAGCCGAGAAGACCGATTGCAGCGTCGTGATCAGCGAGGTCTACCTGTATCTCGATCTGGAGTGCAGCGACGACCGGCGGGAGCTGATCCAGCGGCACCTCGACGACTGCTCCGACTGCCTCCGTGAGTACGGCGTCGAGCACGAGGTGAAGGCGCTCGTCGCCCGCTGCTGCGGCGACGAGACGGCGCCGAAGGAGCTGCGCGAGCGGCTC
>NZ_QHHV01000555.1:0-934 GCF_003947245.1 Actinoplanes sp. ATCC 53533
TTCGCGCATGTCGGTCAGCGACACTGCCCGAGACGCCCTGCTCCAGCAGATCGGCGGCGAACTGCACCTCGCACTCGACGGCGTCGGTCAGCATGTCGCGGACCTGCTGCTCCATCTTCTCGTCGAAGAGGTCCGGCTCCTCCGCGCGGACCTGCTCGACCACGTCGAAGGCGAACGCCATGTGCATCGACTCGTCGCGGAACACCCAGTTCGTCCCGGAAGCGAGGCCGTGCAGCAGCCCGCGCGACCGCAGGAAGTAGACGTAGGCGAAAGCGCCGTAGAAGAACAGCCCCTCGATGCACGCGGCGAAGCAGATGACGTTCAGCAGGAACGCCCGCCGCTCGTCCTTGGTCCGCAGCTCCCGCAGCTCGAAGACCGAGTCGATCCACCGGAAGCAGAAGTCGGCTTTCCGGGCGATCGACGGGATGTTCTCCACCGCGTCGAAGGCCGCCGCCCGTTCAGCCTCGTCGGGCACATAGGTGTCCAGCAGATTCAGATAAAACTGGACGTGCACGGCCTCCTCGAAGAGCTGCCGCGAGAGATAGAGCCGCCCCTCGGGCGAATTGACGTGCTGATAGAGGTTCAGCACCAGGTTGTTCGCGACGATGGTGTCGCCGGTGGCGAAGAAGGCGACCAGCCGGCTGACCAGGTGCTGCTCGGCGGGCGACAGCTTGGCCAGGTCGGCGAGGTCGGAGTGCAGGTCGACCTCCTCGACGGTCCAGGTGTTCTTGATCGCGTCCTTGAAGCGGTCGAAGAAGTGCGGATACTTCATCGGCCGCAGGGTCAGGTCCATTCCGGGATCCAGCAGCATCTACTGACACGCCTCGCAAGACTCGGGGTTCTCCAGGGAGCAGGCCAGCGCCTCGTCATCGCTGACCGCTTGGTCTTGGATGGTCGAGACAGCCACGGCAGGACTTACCGGCACAGTTGCGAG
>NZ_QHHV01000556.1:0-902 GCF_003947245.1 Actinoplanes sp. ATCC 53533
CTGCTTGGCCACGCTGTCTCTCCTTCGAAGTTGCCTCGGTTTTCCCGCGGGTCGGCTCAGTAAAGCCTGCGGAACCGATTGACGTGAAGTCTAAACGGCTGGGTGACATGCCGGTGCCTGGGGTGGCGACCACCACTGCCGGCGGGTCAGAGTTTCTGGAGGAAGTCCGGGTGCTCGACGAGGAATGTCGAGACCGTGTCGTTCTGCACGGATGCGAAGAAGTCCTCGGCGCCGGGCTCGAGCTCCTCGCCGAGATAGTCGCCGTTCGTGATGAGGCTCCTGCCGGGCAGCTTGACCAGCGTCATGTCGTCGGAGCGCAGGCCCTTGAGGGCCAGGCCCCAGTCGACGACCGTGTGGCCGTTGCCGTCGAAGATCAGCGTGTCGCCGGCCGCCTTCAGCACCTTGTCGAGCTTGACCGGGTTGGTCACCACGTTCTTGCTCAGCGCCTGCGAGGTCATCGCCTTGATGAACTGCTGCTGGTGCCGCTGGCGGTCATAGTCGCTGCGGGGCAGGCCGTAGCGCTGCCGGACGTAGTCCAGCGCCTCCCACCCCTCCAGGTGGTATTTGCCCTTCTTGTACTGCTTCTGCGGCCCGGTGTACGGGTGGGCGCAGTTGCTGCTCGTCGGGCACTCGGCCTTGCGCGGCCGCGGCTTGCCCTCCGGCGTCAGGTGCTCCGACTTCACGTTCTGGTCGATCGTCATCGTGACGCCGCCCATCGCGTCGACGATCTTCCGGAAGCCGTTGAAGTTGATGATCGCGCCGGCGTCGAACTTCTTGATGCCCGTCAGCTTGCCGACCGTCTTGGCGAGCAGGTCGAAGCCCTGCGCCACATCGTGCTTGCCGTTGCCGACCGAGCTGCCGTACGACATCGCCGCGTTGATCTTCGCCGTGCCGCCGCGGAA
>NZ_QHHV01000557.1:0-1011 GCF_003947245.1 Actinoplanes sp. ATCC 53533
TCAGCTGATGCCGTTGTCCGTGCAGAGCTTGGCGAAGTCGGCGGTGCAGAGCTCGGCCTTGGTGACGAACCCGTCGGCGACGACGTCCTTGACGTTCGCCTTGGTGATGGACTGCGGGTCCAGCAGCACCGAGGGCACATCCTTGCCCGAGTCCGGGTCCTTGATGGTGCCCGTCGCGGTGGTCGGCTTCTCACCCTTGGCCAACGAGATCGCCAGCGCGGACGCCGCGTCGGCCTCCTTCTTGATCGCCTTGTAGACCGTCATGCACTGGTCACCGGCGAGGATGTTCTGCAGACCCTGCACCGTCGCGTCCTGACCGGTGACCGGGACCTGACCGTTCAGCTTGTTCTTCTTCAACACCGAGATGGCCGCGTTACCCAGACCGTCGTTGGCGGCCAGCACACCCTTGATGTTCTTGTTCGAGGTCAGCATCTGCTCGAAAATCGTGCCACCCTGGGCGTTGTCCCAGTCCGGCACCGACTGGTTCGGGCCCTTGGTGAAGGTCCCGTCGGCATACTTCGGGTCCAGCACCGAGTTGTAACCCTGCGCGAACAACGTCGCGTTGTTGTCCGTCGGCGAACCGTTGAGCTCGGCCACGACCGGCTTGACGTACTTCTTCTCCGTCAGACACTCGACCAGACCCTGACCCTGCAACTCACCGACCTTGACGTTGTCGAACGACACGTAGTAGTTCGCACCACCATTGAGAGTCAACCGGTCATAGTCGATCGTCGCGATACCGGCGGCCTTGGCCTTGTCCAGCACAGCCTTACCGGTACCGGAGTCCAGGTTGACGATCATCAGCACCTTGACCCCGCTGGAGATCATCCCGTCAGCGAGCGTCTGGAACTGCGTCTTGTCACCCTGCGCGTTCTGAATATCGGCCTCGACACCAGCCGCCGCGAAGGCCGCCTTCAGGTACGTCAGGTCGGCAGTCGCCCAACGCGCCGAACTCTTGGTATCCGGCAGAATGACGCCCACCTTGCCGATGGACGAGCCGCCGGTGCTGCC
>NZ_QHHV01000558.1:0-906 GCF_003947245.1 Actinoplanes sp. ATCC 53533
GAAGAACATGCGCAGGTTCTGGGCCACAGCCAAGTGGTAGCGGGCGAGTCCTCGGCCGGCGGCAGTGTCGGTCACGTCGAGGGCACCGAGGCCCTCCTCGTCGCTGATGAGGACGTTGAATACCTCCTCGGCCGCATGGAACGACACGCCTTCCGGTCGGTAGATGGCTGCGAGGAGTTCTGGTTTGGTAGCGCCCCGCTTGGCCTGCGCGCGGGGAACCAGGGAGTAGCAGTAAAGTGCGGTGGCCATGCGAAGCGCTGGGTGTGGCTGACCGGCATCGGCACCACGATCGGTGAGGATCTCGTCGAGTTCCCGAGCCCGTCCTTGAGTTCCGTCCTTGGTTACCACGTCGGTCGCAGCAACCTGGCGGAAGCCTTGGACTGCTCGCTCATTGCCGTGCAGAAGACCCGAGGACAGAATCTGCTCGACCACCACGGGAAGCGGTAGGTCACCGACACCGACTAGCTCAGGGGCCCAATGGCCGGCGGTGTGTTCGCGGATCCAGTGGTAGGCAGTCGCTGCGAAAATCTCTACCGTGGAGCGAACTCGCTGGAAGCCGGCGTGGCGGGACCAGTCTTCTCTTACGAGTGCCATGAGGTCCGGTGAGAAGGGATAACTCGTAGCCAGCCGATCACTGAAGCCTGCGAGGTTGCGGCTGGCACCGAGACGCCCGAACACCTGCTCCTGCCAGGCGCTGTCCGCGCCGGCACGCCATTGGGCGGCCAAGAGCTGAATCGGCAGATCGGTGGCCCGGTCGAAGAGGCGGCGGCGGATGATCGCAGAGAAGTCCTGGGCTTCGGTCACGGCGACGGTGATCCCGTTGCGCTCCAGGCGTGTGGCCACGTAGGAGCGGAAGTCCTCGGCTTCCACGGTGTAGCCGCGTTCGTCGAGGTCCGATCGGATCAT
>NZ_QHHV01000055.1:0-155669 GCF_003947245.1 Actinoplanes sp. ATCC 53533
CGACCAGTACCTGTCGCGGGCAATCGCGACCGCCGGATTGCGCGACACGTCCAGCCTCGCTGCCTTCTTCGCCGTCGAGCCGGCCCTGGTCGAGCGAGCGCTGCGCTTTCTGGACACCATCGGCCACCTGCGGCGTGACGGGAGCATCCTCGGGCTCACCGACATCGGGCTGCGTTCGGTTGCCGACGGGCACCGGTACGTCCTCAAGGAGGACCATCAGATCCTCTATTTCGACGGCTTCACCGGGTCGCCACTGCCGAAGTCTCACTACGCCGGCGCCGTATGGCTGGAAGAGCCGGCGCTGACCCTCGACGGTCGTACACGGTTCCAGGCCGTCGCGGGTTCCGGGCTGTTCCAGATCGATGCTGTCGCTGAGCTGTCCCGCCGTGCGGACCGGGAGGATTTCAATCTGCCGGGTGCGCTGACCTCCGTACAACCGCTTGAGTTGGGCAATGCCTGGTTGCCGGCGTACGTCGTCGAGTGTGTCTCGGGCCTGCTCACTTTCGTCAAGGCGATCGATACTGCGGATCCGTATCTCGCCAAGCTGGTGGCACCCTATCTGAGTGATGCTCTGGCAGCCGAGAAACCCGTCGACGACGTACAGGTATGGCGGGATTGGCTGGCCGGAAAGGGGTATCGGGACGTCGAGCCGCGACGCCTGCCGAACCGGGTCCTGCGGGCTTCGTTGCCGGCCGAAGCGTTCGGAACGCGGATGAAGTGGTGGCAGCTGGGGTCGTTCGAGACGCGGGAGCACACGTTTCTCCAGCTGTGGTGCGACGATCAGGCTACCCGGCTGTCGGCGGTCCTGGCGCGGGCCGCGAGTGCGGTTTCCCGGCGCGGCGTGCGTGATGTGGAAGGGGTCGAACGGCGGCTGGCCGAGCTTTCGAAACAGTTGGCGGTGGCCGTCCCGAGCTTCGAGGACCTTCGGGCGTACGCCCGCGCGGAATCCGACGACGTTTTGCAGGCGATGCTCGACAGCATGACCCGGCTATGACGTAGCCAAGCACTTTGACCGAGTTGCGTAGTTGGCTGCTGCGGCTTGTCCGATGAGGTCAGCGGCTGGCACGTGCCTACCCACATGCAAGACTTCGCTTCGTACTGGACAGATTTCGATATGGTCGCGGTTCGGGCTTGACTGCCCGCGCGCGAGGAGGTTGAGGATGACCAGCCCGATCGATCCGTCCGGCCTGAGCGGCACGCTGGCCGACGTGGTGGCCGCGCTCGTCCGGGCCCAGGCGCCCTCCGGCGACCAGGACGAGCAGGAACCGCCCATCGGTACGGGCGAGGCCGCCGACGGCCGGGTCCGGGTCCGGGCGGCTCTGCCCGGGCGGATCGAGAACCTCGAGCTGGAGCCCTCGTTGCTGCGGCTGAGCGGCGAGGAGCTGGCGCGGGAGATCGAGTCGGCCGTCAACGCCGCGCTCGCCGATCTGCAGGGCCGGGCCGTGGCCGCCGCCGGTCCGGCCGCCCTCGGCGCGCTCACCAACCAGCTCAAGGACATCCAGTTCGACGCCGAGCGCCAGTTCGCGAAGCTGACCGCGTCGCTGGTGGAAGCGCAGGAGCAGCTCACCCGCAGGGCCGGTGACCGATGACCGGCTTTACGGTCGATCCCGAGCGACTCTCGGCGTCCGGGGCGGCCCTGCAGAGCGTTGCCTCGCGGCTCTCCTCGGAGCTGGCGTCGTTCCAGTCCGAGCTGGCCGGTTTCGGCGCGCCCTGGGGGAGTGACGACATCGGTTCGCTGATCGGCGCCGCCCACGGCGAGGTGTCGTCGTGGGCGTTCGAGTGCTACCAGGACGCCCTGGACGAGATGGCCTCGGCCGGCGCCGATGTGGTGGACATCAGCGCGCAGTACACGGAGGTGGACGAGAACGTCAGCCGCCGGTTCCGTGGGCTGCTCACCAAGCTGGGTGACTGACGCGTGGGCGTGGAGATACCGGGCGAGCTCCGGTCGCTGCTCGGCATCCTCGGTTACGACTGGCCGGAGGCCGACGAGACCGCGCTGGTCGAGATGGGCCAGGCATGGATGTCGTTCTCCGACCGACTCGAAGCGATCGTGTCGGACGCGACGTCGACCGCCACCGAGGTGTGGACCGAGCACGAGGGCGCGGCCGTCGCCGCGTTCCAGGCCTGGTGGGCCAGAGAGGACAGCCCGGCCAAGGCGCTGCTGGACGGTGCGAACGCGGCTACGCTGACCGGCACCGGCCTGATGATCTGCGGCGGGATCGTGCTCGCCCTCAAGGTAGCGGTCATCGCCCAGCTCGCCATCCTGGCGGTGGAGATCGCGCAGGCGGTGGCGACGGCGGTGCCGACGTTCGGCGCGAGCCTGCTCGAGATCCCGATCTTCCAGCAACTGACCCGGACGATCGTCGGGAACCTCGTGCAGGACGCCATCGTCCAGCTGCTGGACGGGTGACCGGGGATGGCCAGGGGCTCCGGCAAGCTCATGCGTGCCGCGCTGCGATTCCTCCGCAAGACGCGCAAGCGTGCCCGCCCGGATCGGATGAATCCGCACTTCACGACCCACACCATCGGCGGCGGTCACGTGCGGCCGGGCCAGCCCAAGGGCTCCGGTTACCACTACCGCCCCGGCGGCGATGACTTCCCCGACCGCCGGATCGTGCCCGGCTCGAAGGTCACCCACCCGAACGGCGTGTACGAGGCGGAACCCGAGTTCTTCGACTCGACCCTGAACCCGCCGGCTGGCGCCTGGAAGCCGAAGGCCGGCAACGGCGGCGTCAGCACGTTCTTCCCCGACGACTGGACGCCGGCACAGGTGGACAACGCGGTGTCCGGGGCCTTCAAGGACTCGACGCGGGTGTCCGGGAACAAGTGGATTGGTACTTACAATGGCGTCACGATCGAAGGTTTCTACAACCAGTCCGGCGGCTTCACGCACGGCTGGCCCGTTCCCTAGCGCACCGAAAGGCCCGCGGTGAGTGTTGTCAGCTTGCGGATCGATCCCACGTTCCGCCGTCCCGTCTACCAGGTCGAGGACCAACGATACGACCTTCTGGGCGAGTGGCTGACCACCGACCTCGGCACGTTCTTCCTGGTCACCCTGGACGCGCTGGCGATGGCCGACGATGTGGCCCGCGGCGAGCCGCCGTTCGAGGCATGGAGCAGCGAGAACTACGCGGTGTCGTTCACACCGTCGGCGCTGCTGATCACCAACTCGTGGGTGCCCGGCGCTGAGGGCGAGTTCCCGGCAGACGTCGCCCAGGCGGCGATCGAGGACTACTGGCGTTTCCTGGTCGCCCAGCCGGAACGGTCCGTCGTCCGGGAGTACCGCCCCGACCTCCCGGAATGGCAGGCCAATCTGCTGCGGTGGGAGGAGAAGTGGGGCCGCACTCACCCGTACCGGGGTCGGCTCTTCTAGCACGGGCAGCCCGGGGCAGCGCCTGATCTCGAAGCTCCAGCCGCGACTCGCAGCACCGACCGTTTGCCGAACCCGGCGGACGAGTTCGCCAACGTCGTGTACGTCGCGCTGGGAGCCAATACAATGACGACGAGCTGCATAAGCGATCCAGAGGCAGTCGACCGCTATCGCGAGATTGCCGGGCTCGCTTGCCGTGGCACCTATTTCCTGCAGATCGCTGAGGTGCTGAAGCCGGATGGTCGACGGGTGACGGAAGAGGCAATTCCTTGTGGACTGAAGTGCTGAGAGCATCGATTCAGGGTGAGCCGAGTCCACGAACATGCAGTTCAGGTGCCATCGGAGTGGAAGCGGAAGGCGTACACGCGTTGGGCCCTTTACTCGGCCGAATATACTTCTGAATGACCTGGTGAAACGTTTGTTAGCACGTCGCTGTGCCCTCTAAATGCTGGGAGTCAAGGGGTCGCAGGTTCAAATCCTGTCAGCCCGAAAAAATATGGCCGGTGACCTGCGGAAATGCAGGCCACCGTTCTCGTTGAACCAAGATTGCCCACCGAAACCCACCGTTTTAGACGCGGTTACGGGTATCGGCGCAACTTGCCGGTGTGCCGCTGGCTACCTCTACGCTTTGTCGAGCGGTGGCGCGAGCACCGTTGACCCGGATCGCGTCCAGCTGCTGCGCAGGTTCGCGGCCTGACGCGTTCTGCTCCGGTCTCGCGCCGAAGCCTGCTTGCACTGTGGTCGGCCACGGACCGGCTCAGCCATCGTTCGAGCTGCCGGTCGCCCAAACAGGAAGAGCGCGGTCGAGGTCGCGTCGGCGTCGGCCGGGCGCTCGTGTTCCAGGTAGTTGGCCAGGGCGGTGCGTCCGTCGGTGCCGATGAACACGGTGTGGGTGGTGCGGCCCTTGCCGCGGACGCCGCTGACCTTTCCCTTCTTCGCCGCGCCAGGGGGCCGGCCTCGCGTACCGACCCGCGGCTCGGATAAGCGGATCCCGCTGGACGACGATGTCGGCCAAGGGGTACGCCTTGTCCAGATCGCGTAGCTGCAACGGCTCGCGGGATGCCGGGCCAGCCGCTACCGGCGAGCTTTCAACCGGGCCCCGACGGCTCCGGCCGGTTCCCCTGCCGAATGAACCGGCAGGGGAATCCATGCGTTCGTTCTAGTTGAAGGCCTTCCACACGTAGATAGCGGCGATAGCCAGCGAACCGACGACCACCGCGATGATGGCGACGACGGCCGCCATCGCCGCGGTGGGTGCCTCGGCGGCCACCAGGGCGGTGACCAGAGCTATCAGTGTGGCGATGAAGCTCGTGGCTGCCACGAACGTCGCCCTGACGATCGTTTCAGGTCCAGTGTTCTTGCTGGTCCGACGTGGCTTGCGTCCGCGTCGAGGCAGCTCGGGATTAGATTGGTTCGACACTTGCGGTGCTCTCCTTGGGTCACGGGATGGCGCAGGCGGGACATCGCAGGGCGAGAACGCCTCGGAACAGGCGTTTTCTGGCAGGGCGGTACCGGTCGCACGGTGCCGCCCTGCGCTCGCTGCTGGACGAATGGGGTTGGTCGCGCTGGTTCGGTCAGGCCTTCCTCGAGGAGTCGGATGTTTGCTCTCTCCACCAGGTACGGTTCGGCCGGCTGATGGGTTCACACAGGCTCACGCCCTTCACCCGTAGGAAACGGATCCGGGACGGGTTCGGATCAAATTTCCCGCAGAACCGTCGGGGACGCGGTCAGCCTGGCGTGGCCGAAGCGGGCAGATTCGGCTCCATACCGCGCTGCATCCTGCGGCCGGGTATCGTCTCCGGCGCCGACCTGGCCTTACGGTCGCTGGCTGGTTCCTGGTCGAAAAGTCACCCGAGGTCCGGTTCATCACTGACATCCGCCGCCGGCATGTCGACGACTTCAGGATCTGGCTGACCATCCGGCCCGGCTACCGCATCGGCCGGCTTCGCCCCGGCGGCCCTGCGCGCCCTCTCGGCACCCCGCGCATGTTCTTCGTCCGGATCAGCGACGGGGACTGGGCCGACGCACCAGCCCGGATCCCGATCATCCCCGTAGCCCTGCCACGGCAGGATCATCCGCTGAGACTGGGCCAGGCTGACCGGCGTCGGCGCCGATGGTGACCCGGACGACGACGGCCGGCACGGTCTGCTGATCCGCCGCAACAGCACCACGGGTGAGCTGGCCTTCTACCGCTGCTGGGCACCCGGCCCGGTCACCGTCGCCCTGGCCGCCCCCGCGGTCCTCGCGATCTGCGCCGCTGACGCCCGCACGGCAGACCGCCACACTCAGTCCACCATGATTGAGCTGACCGTCAGCGAGATCCGCTGCCGGATCAACGTCCTGCTGATCCGGCCGGCTCGCACCGCTGCGTGCCGTTCGTGCTGGTCAAACTGGCGACTCCGCCATCAGGCACGAGCCAGACGGACCCGCGACGTCCGCCGTCTCAGCCTCGAACTTCAACCATGATCACGAGTGGCGGCTGCCTGGTCCGCGATCTTCCCGCACCCTCGCGGCCCGGACTGGCTACGGAACGGCGGTCGATGACGTTGCCGACGGCACGGGTGCCAGGTCCTCATGCGAGGTGGGTACACCGATCTTCCGGTCGCGCCACCGCGGTCCCTGGCTGGCCCGAGGCCGTCCAGACAACCATGTCGAGTAGACGCACATCCGTGGTCATCGCCAGTTCACTGAACTGCAAGTTGATTTCGGTTGGGACCGTAGAGAATCGGAACTGATGTCACATATTCCCGATGCGTAGCGCCCGTGCCCGCTCTCCGGTGTTCTCTGGACGGATTCTTTCGGCCAGGCATTTCCGGTGTGAGATGACGGTATGACTTCCTGGGCCGTCGTTGCTGCGAACGTCCAGGATGAGAGCGTCTCCGCCGGGGTTCAGTGTGAGCTCCTCGTTGCAGAAGTCGCAGCGCCAGGTCAATGACTCCAGGTCGGCGGGACGGATGCTCAGCCGCACTGACACTGGGGGATGCCAGCGGTGGATTTGCTCGATCACCGCCTCGATCTGCGAACCGATAGGTGGATAGAGTGCGAGCAGTTCGTCGTGGCTATTCGTGGATCTGGAGAACTGCTGGATCATGTCGATCGAGGCTGATAGGCCCGAGTTCTCGAATCCGACGATCTCGACAAGCACTCCCCACGGGTGATGGCTCAGGATATTTGCCCGAACCTTCTGGCCGGGCATAAGTGCCAGGCTCTCTGTCTCAAATCTTTCCATCAACTACTTCCTGCTGGATGGGTTGAGCCGGGAGATGTGGGCATGCCGAGGTTGATTTCCGTGCCACCGGAAGCTCGTCGGTCGATCTGCGTAAGCTTCTCATTGGCGCCGGCGAGGCTGATCTGGAGTCCTTCGACTTCGCCGAGCCAGCCTTCGGCGATGCGGGCGATGAGGTTGTCGCGGATCTCGGCGAGACGGTCACGTTGGGCGGGGTCGGGCCAGAGCATCGAGCAACGGATGCCCCGTTGACCGAAACAGTGGGACGTCCTTGAGGGCTTGCGATGTCAACGCAACGTGACTCTTCGGCCGGCCGCCATCCTGGCCTCGTCGCACTTGTCACTGCGTGTCGTGGCCTGGATCTGCTGTGATCTCCGGTCATCGACCACGGTGACTTGCGGAGGCATGGATGGCAGAGCAAGGGACGAAGGCTCGGGACGTCGCGAGGCTCGAGGTGGCCAGGGTCGGCAAGGTCGAGGAGACCGGCGACCGGCTGATGCCGTTCCGGCTTCTTGACGACCAGGGCGTAGAGGCGCCCGCAGTCACCGAATTTCCACACCACATGCTCGCCGACGACGCCAGCCCGGCGTCGCTGCGTCCTACGCGTACGAACTGCTGTCCTGGCACCGGTTTCTCCATGCGGTGGATGTTCCGTGGCATCTCGCTGGACGCGTCGAGGCCCGGGATTTCGCGCTTCCTGGGCGGTCGCCGGCACCCTCGACGGCCTTCTCGCCGTCCGCTGTGGTCCTGCAGCTGTGGCACCCGGGCTTCTCCTGCCCGCAGCGCGCCACCGGTCGTCGCGCCCAGCCGTCAGCTAGGTCCGCGGAGTGCGTCGACCGGTTGCATGCGGGCCGCTCGGACTGCGGGGTAGAGGCCGGCCAGCAGGCCGACCACGGCCCCGGCCATCGGGGCGAGGCCGGACAGGCCGACGTCGAGGACCGGGGTCCAGTGGCGGGCGGCGCTGATCGCCACGGTGGCGATGATGCCGGTGCTGGCTCCGACGATGCCGCCGAGCAGCCCGACCGCGGTGGATTCGATGAGGAACTGGGCCGCGATGTGGCGGCGGCGGGCGCCCAGGGCGCGGCGCAGGCCGATCTCTGCGGTGCGTTCCATGACCGTGACCAGGGTGACGTTGGCGATGCCGAGGGCGCCGACGATCAGTGAGACCAGGCCGAGGATCAGCAGCAGGGTGCTGACGTCGTCGCTGACGCCGGTGCGCAGGGCGGCCGGGTCGGGTGGTGCGGTCACCTGGACGGCGGCCGGGTCGTCGGGGCTCAGGGCGATCGGGGCCTGCCGGGCGATCAGCGGGGCGGCGCCGAGCGCGGTGGTGATGACCACGGTGCCGGCCGGGCCGAGGTCGAGGGCGTCGTCGCCGGCGGTCCAGGGGACGATGACCGCGCCGGTCAGGGCCTGTTGGTCGGCGCGGGCGACCGGGCCGAGGATGCCGATCACGGTGAACGGGGTGCCGCCGACGAAGATGGCCGGCTGGTTGTCGATGCGGGTCACGCCGAGCGACTGGGCGGCCTGGGCGCCGAGGACTGCGACGCGGTCGTGCCGGGTGACGTGGCCGGTGTCGAAGAACCGGCCGGCGGTGATGCTGGTGCGGGCGGATGCGGGCAGGCCGGCGGTGGAGCCGATGACCGGCAGGGCGCGGTCGAGGACGCGTTCCGGGTCGCGCACGGTGTTGGCGCGCACGGAGGGTTCGTGGCCGGGCTGGGTGCGGGCGAAGGCGGCCGCCGCGGTGACGCCGTTGAGCCGGGTGAGGTCGGCCAGCGAGCTCCAGGCCACGGTCGGCGGGTCGTCGGCCGAGCCGGGGGCGGGAATGTCCACGGTGACCTCGGTGGCGGTGGCCGCGTCGAACCGGCCGGCGATCTGGTTGCCGGCGGTGGCCGACACGCCCAGCGTGGTGACCAGGGTGCCGATGCCGAGCACGGTGCCCAGGATGGTCAGCGCGGTGCGGGCCGGCCGGGCCCCGATCCCGGCCAGCGCCTCGGCGAAGAGATCGCGCGGATCCAACCGGCTGACCGGCGCGGCGCCGCGGCGGCGCATCATCGGTCGCCCTCCACGACTGGCAGCACGATGGTCTCGTCGGACGGGGTCGGCGCGGTCGGCGCCGGTGCCAGGCGGCCGTCGGTGATGCGGACGCGGCGGTCGGCCCGCCGGCTGACCGTCTCGTCGTGGGTGATCACCACCAGGGTGGTGCGGGCCGCCTTCAGCTCGTCGAACAGGTCGAGCACGGCCGCGGTGTTGGCGCTGTCCAGGTTGCCGGTCGGCTCGTCGCACAGCAGCAGCGCCGGGTTGCCGATCAGGGCGCGGGCGATCGCCACCCGCTGGCGTTCGCCGCCGGAGAGGTGGCCGGGCCGGAAGGTGCGCCGGTGGCCCATCCCGACCCGGTTCAGCGCCGCTACCGCGCGCTCGCGGCGGCCGGCCCGGCGGGCGCCGACGTAGAGGTCTCCGAGCATCACGTTCTCCTCGACGTCGCGGTGGGCCAGCAGGTGGAAGGACTGGAAGACGAAGCCGATCCGGGCGCCGCGGACCGCGGTGCGCTGGGCATCGGCCAGGCTGGTGGTCGGCACCCCCTCCAGCTCGTACGCGCCGGTGTCCGGCAGGTCGAGCAGGCCGAGCACGTTGAGCAGGGTCGACTTGCCCGAGCCGGAGGGGCCGATGATGCTCAGGTAGTCGCCCCGGCCGACCCGCAGGTGGACGTCGGTCAGGGCGGCCACCGGCGGGTCGGCGTCGAAGGTGCGGCCGATGCCCGTCAGCCGGATGACATCTTCTCCTCGGCGGTCACGCCCAGAGTCGTCGCCGGGCCGCGGTGTGGGCTGCTTGGTGGGACCGGTCATTGCGTTCCGACCACCACTCGGCTTCCCGCGCGTACCGAATCGGGGGTCTTGGGGGTGATCTGCACGAAGCCGGCGGTGGACAATCCGGCGGTGACCGGGACGTCGTGCACGGACCCGGTGGCGTCCTGGACGGTGACCCGCGACTGGCCGTCGGCGGCCGTGTAGACGGCCGCGACCGGCACGCTCAGCACGGCATGGCCGGTGCCGCCGACCTCGATGCTGACCTTGAAGGCCTGGCCGGCGAAGGCGGCCAGCTTGCCCGGGTAGGCCGGCTTGAGCCGGATCGGGACGCCGGCCAGCGCACTGTCCGTGCTGTCCGTGCCGTCCGTGCCGTCGGACTTGTCGGCGGCGGCGGTGACGGCGACCGACGCGCCCATTCCCGCCAGCTTGGCCGCGAAGGTCTCGCCGTCGGGGTGGGTGAGGGTCGCCGGCATGCCGGCCTTGAGCAGCGCCGCGTCGTCGGGGGCGACCGTGCCGTTGACGACCAGCGTCGGGTCGGAGGCGGTGCCGATCACCCCGGAGGCCGCGGCGCCGGCCTGCACGGTCACCGCGGTCAGCCGCAGCGGCAGCTTGGGCAGGAACAGGATCTCGCCGCTGGCGATGCTCGTCCCGTAGGTCTTGGTGAAGTCGTTGAGGTCGGCCTCCGCGTCCTTGAGGGCCGGGCCGGTGCCCGCGCTGACCGCCTGCTGCAGCGTGCGCAGCCGGGCTTTCTGCTCGGCCGTGGGGCCTTGGGCCTGGTAGCCGCGGGCGGTGTACCAGGCCCGGACCGCGTCGAGGACGCTGTCGTTGATCACGCCGGTGGCCGCCAGCCCGCTCCCGGGCCGCAGCCGGCGCAGGGCCGAGCGCAGCTGGTCGACGTCGTCGCCCGAGCTGCCCCGGGTCAGGGTCCGGTACATCGGGACCTTGCCGGTCAGTACGAACACCGGGCGCCCGCTGACCTCGAGCAGCACGTCCCCCTCCCGCAGCGTCTTGTTGGCCGATGGGGCCTTGGTGACCAGCGGCGCGCCGGTCGCCGCGGCGTCTCCGGTGGCCACCGAGCCGGTCAGGGCGATCGGCTGCGGCGCGCCGTAGGCGACGGTTCCCTGCGCGTTCACCGTGGCGGTGAGTTCGCGCTCGGTGACCGCGACGGTGACCAGGGACGCGGGTGGCGCCCGATGCGCGGCGGCGGCGTCGGCCGGCGAGCGTACGTGGGTGCCGACGAGCCAGCCGATGACCGCGGTGGCCAGGGCGATGGCCGTGGTGGCGGCCACCACCCGCGGCGGCCCGGAGCGGGGGAAGGGGATGCGCACGGCTCAGCCGTTCCCGGTGCCGGCCTGGATAACGGCGGCGTACTTGGTGCGGGCGAGTTCGGCGTAGTCGGTGCGGCAGCCGAGGTCGTCGAGGGCGGCCTTGATCTCGTTGGTCAGCCCGGTCTTGGCGGCCGCCGCGCTGGGGGTGCCGCCCTGCGACACCTTGTCGAAGTAGCTGCCCTGGACGGTCTGCTCGATCGTGCCGGGGGAGGCCGACGCCACCGGGTAACCCTTGCCGCGCAGGCAATCGGCGTACTTCTGGGCCGCCGCGACCACCTGCGGGTCGTTCTGGAAGGCGGCATAGTCGCGGCCCGCCGCGGCCTGCTGGTCCTTGCTCGGACCATTGCCGAAGTACTTCTGAGCCGCCGTAGGGGCACAGCCGGCGCTCGTTGTGGGTTCCCCGCCGGCTTTGTTTTCCCCGCCGGCGCCGTTCAGAGCCTGGTCGTACGCCGCCTGCTGGGCCTTGTCGAGGCCGTCGCGGATGGCGTTGTTCGGGTTCGCGACCGTATCGGTGGCCGAGGCGCCGACCGCCGGGTCGGTCGGGTAGACCAGCCCCGCGAACAGGCCGAAGCCGTACTTGGCCCGGAACGCCTGGACCTTCTCGTCCGGTTGCAGCACCGACTGCGGGCCGCCGTACCGGGCGCGCTGATCGGTCTCGTCCACCCGCGTCGGGTGCGCGACGTACTGGAAGCCAGCCTTCTTCATGCAGTCGGCGATACTGCTCTCCGCCTTGACCGACGCCGCGTCGAAATCGGCCGCCGGTGTGCCGGAGTCCCCGGCAGCGGGCGGGGCCGCGGCGCCGGCCGGGGCCGCGGCATCGTCGGCGTGGCTGCCGCAGGCAGCCAGCAGGGTCAGCGAAAGCACGGCCACGGACACTGTCAAACGTCGCATCACATCTCCTTGAGGGTTTCCGTTCGCATCTCTTACGAAGCCGATGCCGCGCGAAGTTGCTCGGAGACGCGGTGAGATCGTCAATACCTTGGGTGATCACTTGGCGGGCGGTCGCTTTCGCGACGCCGTCGTGCAACCTTCGCGCCGGCGCCGTCGTATCAGGGGTGTCCTACCGGAAGCTCGACGAGAAAGGCGGTGACCTGTGCGACGAACTTCGGAGAAGGACGGCGACTTCACCGAATTCGTGGCGCAACGGCGCCCGGAACTGGTGCGGCTGGCCACGCTGCTGGTCTCCGGCGACGCGGCCAAGGCCGAGGACGTGGTGCAGACGGCCCTGACACGGATATACCTGGCCTGGCCGAAGGTGCGCCGGGAGACCGCGACCGCGTACGCCCGGCGCTGCGTCGTGAACGCGGCCATCGACGAGCGCCGCAGCTTGTTCCGCCGCCGCGAACAGCTCAGCGCGCAGTTTCCCGACGTCGCCGCCGAGACGCCGCACCAGGACGGCGACCTGGCCGTGGCCTTACTGGCCACCCTGCCGGCGAGCATGCGCGCCGCGGTCGTCCTCCGTTACGTGGAGGGACTCAGCATCGCCGAGACCGCCGCGGCCATGCGCTGCGGCGAAGGCAACGTCAAGAGCCAGAGCGCCCGCGGCCTGCAGAAGCTGCGTGAGCAATTCCCCGCCCGAACCCAGCACGTCTGCCCGTGAGAGAGGCACCCGACATGCCCGACACCCCCGACGTCATCGAAGTCCTGCGCAACCTGCCGCCCGTCGCCCCCGCCAGCCCGGACATCGTCGCCGCGGACCTCGAGCGAGGTCATCGCGCCGTGACCGCCCGCCGCCGTCGCCGCCTCGCCCTGTCCGGTGCGGCCGCCGCCGTGATCACCGTCGTCGCGGTCGGCGCCGTCCGGTTCGGCCCGCCCGCGACCAGCCTTCCACCGACCGCCAGCGGAACCTCATCGGCCGCCGTCCGCCTCACGCTCGTCGACTACCGCGGCGACCAGCCGGTCGGCTTCAAGGTGACGACTGTGCCGAAAGGCTGGACCGTCACGTCCTCGGACCCATCCGCCTTCGTGGTGGCGCCGCCCGGTGTCACCGTCGCCTCGCCCAGGCCCGGCGTGCCGGTCAGCGTCCAACATCAGATCATGGTTTCCCTGCGTGCCTGGACGACGTTCCCGGCGCAGACGTCAACCCGAGAGGTCGACATCAATGGCCGGCCGGGGAAGATCGGCCACCCCCTGGCCAGCGCAACCGAGCTCTCCGACACCACATGGCTGATGTTCCCCGACGGCGCCGGCCACACCGTGCAGGTGCAAGTGCCCGCCTCCACCAACCTCACCGAGAGCCAGATCGTCCGTTTCGCCGGTGGCATCACCGTCACCGACCAGGCCCGGCCCATCGGCGGCTGACCCGGACCCGAGCTCGGTGGTTGACGCCGAACGGATTAGCCGGGACAGCTGCCGATCGTCGGCAATTCGCCCTATTACCCGCTTATCGCTCAACTGGCAGTCTGGCTTCATGACTTCCCGCGATCCGTCGCCACCGCCGGGATCGGCTTTCCAGGAACGCAAGGACCTCATCTCGTACGGCGCGCTGGCCGCGGTCGTAGCGGCGATCACCGGGTTGACCGCCCTCGCCATCGACCTGATCGCTGTCGGTTCAGGTGGCGTCGCCGAGCCCCGCCTGGGCCCCGTCTTCACCCCGGCGCTGCTGGTCGGCCTGATCTGCGGCCGAGCATCGGCACGAACCAAGGCCGGCCGGATCGCCATGCACCTGAGCTGGGCCCCGTTCGTCATCACCCTGATCGTGCTGGCCGTTGTGGACAAAGGTCAATCGGCGCACTTCCTGCGCGCGTTCGGCGACACCCTGTTCGGAATGATCAGAGGCGCGGGCGAGGTCGTCGCGACGGCAGTGCAGGGCTCGGAGTGAAGCGGCTCGGGAACCTGGCGCGCTGTCAGCAGGTGACTCAGTCCAGGATCAGGTAGGCCACCGGCAGGTCGACGGGGGTGGGCTGGCTGAGGTGGATGGTCAGGGTGTCGGCGTACACATCGATGACGGCCGCGGCGACCGCGACGCCCGGCACGTACGCGCGTGGTGTCGCCAGCGCGAAGCTGCTGTGCCGGTTGCCGAAGTAGGGCAGGGCCGCGCGGTCGTTTCCGGCCTTGACCGTGATCGTGCCGGCGCTGGAGAACGTGGTCCGGCCGGTGAAGGTGGCGTGGCCGACGACCTGCAGAGCGTGGCCGTCCGTGGCGGCGGCCACGGCGCGCACGGCGGTGCCGGTGTCGGCGCGGGCGTCCACGGCGTAGCCGGAGCCGGTGTGGGCGCGGACCGCGTCGCCCTTGTCGCTGGACGCCGCGACGGCGGCCGACGCGCCGGTCGCGGCGATGCCCATGGCCGTGCCGTCGGCGCGGACCGCGGTGCCGGCGACCGCGTGGACCCCGTACCTGCGGCCGGTGGTGTGCAGCGCCGTGCCGGCGTCGGAGGTGTTGTCGACCGACAGCAGGGCGTCGCGGAAGCCGCCGACCACCCGGGTGCCCGCGTCGGCCGGGTGCGGGTTCGTCCGGCCGAGGCGGACGGTGTCGGGCGGCGCGGCCATGGCGGGGCTCGCTTCGAGGCCGACGGCGGCCGCGGTGCCGATGGTCACCCCGGCGATCACCCGGCGGCGGCTGACCGGCGAGGGCTCGGTCGTCTCAGTCATGGGGTCTCCCGGGGAATTCGGGCCGCGGCGGGTCACGAGGGCACCGCGGCGAGGGCATCGAAGTGGAATGTGGTGCTGGGCGGCGCGGCCGCCGGGCTCTGCCGGCGCGCCGTCCAAAGCACCGGAAGGCCATCGGTACGGCGGGACAGCACCGCGCGGCGTTCGAGGACCAGGCCCCGGGCCGGCACCGCGCCGGGCTCGATCGAGTGCACGGTCGCCCCGCCGCCGAGCAGGTCCGAGACGGGCGCCGGGGTGAGCACCACCTCGGCCCCGGACAGGTCGGCCAGCCGCGCCTGGACGAACCGGCGCCGGTTGTCGACCTCGCCGACCCGGTACGGGTGCCACCGGTGCGGCATCGGTCCGCCCGGCAGGTAGGCGAACGCGCGCGGGTCGTCCGGCTCGTCCTGCGGCGGGGCCGTGGCCGGGGGTGTCGCGTCGAGCTCGCGGCCGGCGACGCGGCGCTCCGCCGCCCACACCAGATTCGTGTCCTCGTCCACCACCAGGATGATCTCGTCCGAGGCCGGTCCGGCCAGCGGCGTGTCGGCCACGTGCCAGACGGTGAGCGCGGCCGGGGGCAGGCCCTTGGTGCCGAACAGGCTCCAGCCGTCCGAGGGCGCCTGCACCGGCCAGGTGTCGCCGAACGAGTCGCGGACCCGCACCGATTCGAGGAAGACGACCGCGGCCGCCTCGGCCGGCACGGGGAACGTGTACCAGTCGTCGGTGTGCGTGGACATCGCCTCGATCAGCAGCAGGCTCGCGAAGTGGGCGCGGTCGGGCGGGTAGCCGCCCGGGTCCGTGCGCGTCTCCTCGATCTCCCACCAGCGGGGCAGCGGCGCGCCGGGGTAGCGCAGCCGCGACGGCAGCACGGCGTGCTTCTCGGCCGGCCCGCCGACGGGGGTGCCGGTGGCGTCGGCGGCGTACCACTCCAGTGGGCCGCCGGGGTGGTCGGCTACGGCCAGCGTGCCGCCGGGGACGGGGAACGAGCCGCCGTACGAGAAGGTGGCCGCGTCCCAGTGGTCGTCCGGCCCGGGCGGGGGAGCGGGGTCGAACCACGAGTCCGGCAGCCCGAGGGCGGCGCGCCGGCGGTGCAGCTCCCGGCCGTCGGGGCCGGCGATGCCGTCGTACGGGGGAGGCAACGGCGGCAGGCCCAGGCTCGGGTCGTCCGGCAGGGTGACCCCGTTGGCCGTGGCCGTGGCGGCCACGCCGCGACCGATCTCGATGCGCCGCCCGATCGTCCACCAGCTCGCCGGGTCGGCGGTCAGGGCGGCGTCGGCCGGGGTGAGGCCGGCCTGGTCGGAGGCGTTGAGCGCGCCGATGCGGCCGAGCCGCACGTCGAACTCGACGCCCACCGGCGACGCCGCGTCCTCGCCGCGGTGCTCGCCGAGCTGCCACTGCCGGCCCAGGAACCAGGCCGGGTCGGCGATCTCGGCGGCGAACCCGCCGTCGGCCGCGGCGAACGGGGCCGCGGGCTCGAGCCGCCGGTAGCGGTCGTACCGGTAGGTCATGGGATCTCCTGGAGGGTGACGGCGAACGGGCCGGCCGCGGGCAGCAGCACGGTCGGCAGCACCGCCCGGTACTGCTTCAGGTCGGCGGGCGTCGCCATCCGCACCCGGGCCAGCTGCCGGGCGTCGGCCACGATCGCGACGAGACCCGCGGTGTCGAGGGCGGTGCCGAGGTCCGGTGGCACCGCCACCAGCACCGCCTGCGGGGCCCGCGCGGCCGGGCCGTCGAAGCCGAACGCGGCGTGGGTGCTCTGCTGCTGCGCGGGCACGACCTCGCTGAAGTGGTCGATCCGGCCGATCGCGACCGGGTCGTCCTCGTCCACGCCGGCGGGGTCGAAGCCGGCCGGCAGGTATGCGACGACCAACGGGTCCGGCTCGTCGGCGCGGGTCTGCCAGACGTCCTCCGGGCGGTTGGTCCAGGCCACCGGCGGCGCCGGCGAGCTGAGCCGGTGGGCGTCGAGGCGGCCCAGGTCGGGGCGTACCGGGGCGAGGGTGGCCAGCCAGGCCGCGGCGGCGTCGGCACGGGCCAGCTTCGGCAGCGTGCCGCGCGGGGCGCGGCCCAGCACGCCGACCGCGCCCTCCGGCGCGACCAGCGCCCTGATCGCGCGGACGACCTCCTCGGCCTCGGCCGCCTCTCCCGGGCTCGGCACCGCGAGCCGGGTGTCGAGGACGGCGGCGGCGTAGGCGGTCGCGGTCGCCCCGTCGGGCGGGACGATGCCCCACCGGGCGGCGGCGGCCAGCGCATCGGTGTCGCCGTCGTGGAGCCGGCCGGCGAGTTCCGCGCCGACGTCGCGCAGGTCCTTCAGGCGCGGCCAGTGCTCGCCCGGTGCTGTACCGAGCGTGGCCAGGGCGCGCAGGCCGCGGCGGTGCCGGTCGATGCCGTCGCCGCCGACCGGCGCGGCGGCCGGGAGCCGGCGCAGCACCAGCCGGGACAGGTCGGCCTCGGTGAGCACCAGCGCGTCGGCGGGCTCGAGGTCCAGGTCCTTCAGCGTGACGGACGCGTCGGTGCCGTACGCCGTGAAGTGCCACTCGCTCGCCTTGCCCAGCTGGTCGATCAGCCACCCGGCCACCGACGGGTCCGCCAGCGTCGCGGGACTCAGCTCGGAGCGCGGCCGGAACAGCGGGATGGCCGACGGCGCCGCCTTGTCGGGCAGCACCCACAGGGCCGTCGAGGTGATCGAGCGGCCCTCCCGGACGGTGCGCAGCACGTCCAGCGACGGCGGCCGGGCCAGGCCCGCGGCGGCGTCCAGGCTGGCGCCCGCGGTCGCGGCGCGCCCCTCGACGAGCTGGTACACCGCGTCTGCGACGAGCAGGTCGCCGTAGCCGTCGACGGCCTCGCGCAGCTTCGCCAGCCCCGCCTTGGCGGCCGTCGTCAGGTCCAGCGTGGCCGGGTCGGCGACGAGCACGGCCACGCCGTCGCAGGTGCGCCGGCCGTTCTGCTCGTTGCGCAGCGGGAACGTGCGGCGCAGCGCCGCCACGGCCACCCCGTCGCCGACGATGCGCTCGACGGCCCGGCCGAGCGCTTCGCGCGGGTGCGCGCCGGTGCGGACCTGGTCGGCGAGCGCGGCGGCGCGCCGCACCTTGTCGGAGCTGACGGACATGGCCCAGCGGCCCGGTTCCGGGTCGGTCAGCGCCCGGTCGCGCAGGATCGCCGCGGTGATGGCCTGCGACTCCGAGGGCGCGTGCAGCAGGCCGCCCGCGGTGGGCCCGGGCTGGCCGGGGCGTGGGGCGTCGACCCAGCCGTACGCGCCGACCCGCCAGCGGTTGCCCGGCGTGGCCGACGGCAGCAGCCGGTTGAGCCGCTGCGCGGGCAGGGCGGTCAGCCACGCGTCGAGCCGGTACGCGGCGGTGTCCACCGCGCCGGTCAGCAGCCGGGCCAGGTCGCCCGCGGACGTGTCGGCCAGCGCGGCGACGGCCTTGAGCACCTGCTGGAACTCCTCGCCCTTGGCCAGCTGGGCCGGGGTCAGCGCGGCCACGTACCCGGCCAGCTTCGACGCCGTGGTCGCGGGTGCGGCGACCGGCTCGATCAGGATCGGCCCGGCCGGGCCCTGCTCCGCGCGGGGCTGGCCGAACGCCGCGGCGGCCAGCCGCAGCGACCAGATCACCAGCACCAGCAGCAGGCTCTCGGGCCGGCAGCCCAGCGCCTGGGCGATCTTCTCGTCGGAGGCGAGCACCTTCGGGTCCGCGACCGCCGTGACGAGACGGCCGAGCAGCTTGGCGATCGGGTCGCCGTCCGGCGGCTGGACCAGCGGGATGCCGAGCGGGTGCGCGAAGTCGCGGCTGGCGTAGCGGCGGACCGGCTGGTCCGGGCGCAGCGCGACGCCGGGCGCGGTGGCGGCGGTGTCCCACTGGTGCATGAGGTCGTCGAGGTTCCCGGCGAGGCCGGCGAACATCAACGCCAGCGAGAACAGCTCGGTCGGCAGGAACGCGCGGTACGCGAAGCCGGGCGAGCGGGGCGGCTGGGCGATCAGGTCGGCGAGCCTGGCGGCGTCCGCGCCGACGACCGTGCCGCGCTGCTGCGCCGCCGCGGTCCAGGCGGCCCGCATCGCCTGCAGCGTCGCGGCGAGGTCGGCGAGCGCCTTCGGCTCGCCGGGACCGGGCTGCCACGCGGCCAGGGCGGTGACCGGCAGGACCCCGTACGGCTGGTCGCCGATCCGTAGCGCCGGATACGGGCCCTCCGGCGCGAGCCCGCCCGCCAGGGCGTCGCCCAGCCGGTAGACCTGCTGGCCGAAGCCGCCGAGATCGCGCAGGGCGTGCCCGGCGAGGGCCGGCCACAGGGCGGCCATCAGTTGCGGCCACGGGCTGGGGGCCGGCTCGCCGGGCAGCGCGGGCAGCGCCGTGGCCCGCCCGGTCAGCGCTTCGGCGGCGCGGCCGGTGCCCGCGTTGCCGGCGCCCCGCAGGTACGCCGCCCACCACTGGTCCGCGTCCGGCTCGGCGGTCCGTCCACCGTCGACGGTGTTGGTGGCGGTGCCGGGGCCGAGCAGCGCCAGCCGGCCGGCGTCCACGTGGGCGCCGAGCAGTTTCGCCGGGTCGCCGTCGCCGAGGCCGACGACGTACAGCGCGTCGATGTCGTCGGCCTGCGCGCCGAGCGAGAACTCCGTGGCCAGGCCCACGTCGACCGCCTCCGGCCAGGACAGCCACCAGCGCTTCTGGTCCGGGTTCTCGGGCAGTTCGAGGGTCAGCCGGTCGCGCTTGACCGGCAGGTCGGCGACCCGGACCGGGCTGCCGCCGCCGCGCGCCAGCCACACCTCGACGCGCGCCGGGAACTCGACCACGGCCGGGAAGCCTGGCTTGTCCCGGGTCGGGCCCTGGCGTACCTGCCAGGCGCTGCCGTCCCAGGTGAGCTGGGTGCGCAGCAGCCACCAGGCGTGCGCCTTCCCGTGCTCGGCGGCGAGCGCCCGCCAGGCGTCGCGGGCCGGCTCGTTCGCCGGCGGCCCGGCGGTGTCGGCGAACCGGTGCAGCGACTCGACCTCGGCGGCGCTGGGCGCCACCGCACGCCGGTCGAACCAGGGCTCGTCCGGCACGATACGCAGGCGCAGCCACCAGGCGGCGCCGCGCTTGTCGAACCGGGTCTCCAGCCGCAGCGGCAGCAGCAGAGCGACGTCGGTCACTGGCCCTCCCCGGGCACGAAGATGTCGCCGCGGATGAGCACCCGGACGGGTGGGGCGAGGGTCTTGGCGGCGTAGGTGGCGCCGTCGGCGGTGTCGGGCGCGTCGTCGCGGGCCAGGAAGCGGAAGCCGCCCGGCGGCTCCTCGACCATGATCCAGTGCTCGCCGACCGCGCCGGCGGGCACCGAGGTGAACCCGAAGAACGTGACGTCGTCGCCGATGGCGCCCTGGAACGTCGGCCAGATCGGGTCGGCGGTGGGGTCCTTGTCGAACCGCACCGTGCCGCCGACCTTCGCCGAGCGCAGGGACAGCAGCGTGCGGGGGAAGCGGCGGAACAGCTCGCCGCGGAAGACGAGCACCAGGTCGGCCCCGGCGGCGTCACCGGGTCGGTGCGCGTCGGCGCCGAGCTTGCTGCCGTCGGCCCAGCCCGCGACGCCGACGAGGTCGGCCACCGCCCCGTCCGCCCCGAGCCGCTGCCAGAAGGTGCGCATGGGCGTGCAGCCGGTGCTGACCGGCAGGTTGCGCCACCGCAGCTCGGCGACGACCGCCCCGTTGAGGCCGACCATGAACGAGTCGACGAACGCCGGGTTGGTCTGCACCGCGACCATCGTGTCCGGGGGCACGTCGCCGACGCCGGGCAGCAGCCAGTGCGGCGCCCGCTCGGCGAGGAACTGCCAGGCCGGCCGCGGCAGCGACGGGCACAGCTCGGGCGGCGCCAGCGGGTCGGCGCCCACGAGGCCGTCGATGGTGGCCAGCACCCGGCGCCGCGCGGCGCCCGTGTCGCGGGTCGGGTCGAACGCGCGGGTCAGGTCGGCCGCGACGGTCGGCAGGTCGAGCACCCGGCACGGCGGCGCCGGCGGGGCCTCGGCGACCAGCGGCGGCAACAGGTCCTTGCGGATCGTGTCGAGGTCGGCCTCGATCTGCCGCTCCAGCCCGTCGAGGCGCTGGCGCCAGTCGGGGCGGGGCCCGTGCCGGTACTCGGCGAGCAGGCCGAGCAGCGCCACGGCGGGTGTCCATGCCGTCGTCTTCGGGCTCGCCGCCGCCTTGACCAGCGTGTTGACGAGCTTCTCGACGATCTGGGCGGCGGCGCCGTACTCGGTGGGCTTGATCGCCTTGAGCGCGTCGACGAGCGGCTTCGGGCCGGCGCCGCCGGTGTCGATCGCCTTGCCGACGGCGTCGTCGAACTCCTTGGGCAGCGGCAGCCCGATGCTCTCCCGGTCCGCGGGCTCGGGGCACCGGTTCACCGCCGGCAGCAGCTGGGCCGGGTCGGTGGCCCGGGCGCCGGCGAGCGCGGTGCGGGCCGGCCCGGCGCGCACCACCCGCCGCGCGGCCGTCGACAGCAGCGCCCTCGACAGCGGACGGTCGGCCGCGGTGAGCAGGTCGGCGGCCGTGCCGGCCTCGGTCACGATCCGGCGCAGCGCCGGGCCGAACAGCCAGATCCGCCGGGCCGGGTCGGCGGGCAGCCGGCGCCGCCACAGCGCGCCCGCAGCGGCGAGCCCGAGGTCGAGCTGGCCGAGCCGCTGCTCGGCGACCGGGAGCCCGCCGTACTGGATCGCGGCCTCGTCGGCCAGGTCGTCCTGGTGGTCGGCGGCCAGCCGGCCGCCCAGGCCCGCGGCGCCGCGGTGCCGCGGGTCGGTGTTCAGATCCGCGCCCCAGGTGGTGCCGGACGGGTTCGCCAGCCACGCGTCGCCGTACGCCGGCATGCCGATCACCGTGCGCCCGGCGGTGTCGGTACGCGGCCCGGCCAGGTCCTTCAGGTCCAGCGCGATGCCCGGCGGGACCTCGGCGTCGGCGGAGCCGAGCGGCGCCAGCGCGCCGCGCATGGTCAGCGCCGGTACGGTGGGCAGCCGGGGGTAGCTCACCGGGGCGGCGCCGGTGCCGGGCGGCGCCGGCCGGGCTCGCAGCCGCTTGGCGAGGGTGACGAAGTCGCCGCCGGCCGCGGTCGCGAACCGCCACTCGTGCAGCACAGGCACGGTGGCGCCCTGCCCGGGGCCCCACGCGTCGGCGCCGTCGCGGTAGGCGGGCACGAGCACCGCCCGGTACGCGGTGCCCGCCGCGAGCCGGCGCGGCGACAGCAGGCGCGCCATGGCGGCGCCGTCGGCCTCCTGTACGTGCGCCCAGGCCGCCGATTCCGACAGCCGGTGCAGCGCGCACACGCCGGGGGACAGGGTCGCCAGCCGGCCGGCGATGGTGATCTCGGCGTCGGTGCCGACCACCAGCACCAGCCACGGGCGCAGCGCGGCGCCCGATGCGTTCACCAACGGGGTGTACCGCCACGGCAGCTCGGGGTCGGTCAGCTCGACGTGCGCGAGCTTGCCGTGCTCGGCGTCGGTGGTGCCCGCGGTGGGCACGGTGCGCCGCACGGCGCGGGCGGTCAGTCCGCTCACGTCCGCCGGCCCGGGCAGCAGGAAGGCCAGCTGCTCGGTGGCGGTCCGGTCGCCGTCGGACAGGGTGGCCGCGACCGTGCCCCGCACCCGGCCGCCCTCCACGGCGGTGCCGAGCCCGTGCAGGCCGCTGCGGCGCCAGCCGGCGAAACTCACCTGGTCGGCCATCGGAATTCCCCTCTCACCACGTCGGCGCGGGTAGGACGTCGGTGGCCGCGACCGCGACGGCACCGGGATCGGCGTCGGCGTGGGCGTGCGCCTCGGCGGCGCTGAGCTTGTCGCGGCGCAGCGCGGTGCCGCGCCGCACCTGCCAGCGCTGACCGGTGACGGTGACCCGCGGCTCGGCGTCCCGGCGGTAGTCGCGGTCGGCGCGGAAGCCGGCGCCCGCGAGCACCCACGCCGCCAGCGCCGTGCCGACGAGCAGCTTCGGCGCGGGTTCGGGCAGCCGGAACTGCTGCACCTGCACCGGCACCGTCTGCACGGCCGGACCCGCGGCGGCGTCCGTGCCGAACCGGCCGCCCGCGACGAGCCGGTCGAACGCCGGCCGGTTCAGCGCCTCGGCGTCCGTGAGGTCGGTGAACGTACCCGGCGCGAAGTCGTCGCGCTCGTCGCCGGCCAGTTGCGGGCCGGCCAGCGTGACCGTCTGCGGCCCGGGCAGCTGCGCACCCTCGAACCGGTGCAGGACCAGGCCGAGCGGCGCGCGGCGCTGCGCCCAGACGAGCCGCCCGCGGCCCGGCACCAGCGGCCGCCCGGCCGTGCCGGGCGAGAGCACCACCATCGCGTCCTCGCCGCCGTCGGCGCGCAGGTTGCGGGCGTCGCGCAGCGCGTCGGCCAGCTCGTCGAGCGCCGACGCGACCGCGCGCACCGCCGCCGGCGTGTGCTGCCCGAGGCTGAACGAGCCCCGCCAGGAGATCGAGAAGAACAGGATGTCGATGCTGAGCGAGCCGGAGAACGTGACCGGCCCGGGGCCGGACAGCGTGCCGCGCACCCGCACCCCGGCGAACGAGCGCCCGTGGTAGCGGACCCGCAGCCCGGCCCGGAAGTCCGCGACGAAGGCGAACGGCGAGAACCGGATCAGCACATCGAAGTCGAAGAAGCCCTCGGCCGTCAGGCTGCCCGCGCGCAGCACCACCTCGACGGCGGCGCCGAGCTGCAGCGTGTTGCCAGTGATCGCGAAGTACCCGGCCAGCCGCAGGTAGCAGCTGTCGGAGCGGCTGCCGCGGGTCATCGCCACCCGGGTCAGGCTCGGCGGCACGACCATCGGCTCGGGGTTGAAGGCCGGGTGGAAGCCGCCGATCGCCAGGGCCACGTACGGCCGGTCGCCCCAGGACAGCCGGAACGCCGCGCCGCCGGTCAGGTCGAACACGCCGAGCAGCTTCGAGTCGATCAGCACCGCGTCGAACTCGATGCTGCGCCGGGTGGTGTCGACCACGCCGACGATGTCGAGCTGGAGTCTCAGCGCCGGTTCGGCCTCGGTGCCGCCGAGGCGCGTGTGTGCCGTGCCGAGCAGCACGATGCGGGTGGGGCCGGGCAGCACGAAGAACAGCCCGAGGTCGAACCGCACCAGGCCGAGCCAGGACAGCTTCACGGTGGGCCCGACGACGTGCGTGCCGGGCGCCGCCGGGAACAGCGCCCCGAGGTCGGCGCAGATGGCCACGGCGTTGCCGGCCGGGTTCTCGGGGGCGAGCAGGCGCCCGGCCGCGCCGGTGGCGATGCGCTGGCGCAGCGCGTCCACGTCGACGCGGCGGTTGATGCCGAGCAGGCCGCCGACGCCGGTGAGCGTGAAACCCCAGCCGATCGCGATCGGCGGGAACCGGCCGGACAGGACCGCGAGGAACGAATACCCCTTCGCGCCGCCCGGCAGCCGGGTGTCGAGCACCCCGAAGCCGGTCAGGCCGATCTGTTCGAGCCGCAGGTCGAGCGCGCCGAAGTAGCGGCCGGCCGGGCCGTCGTACCGGATGAAGCCGCCGCCGCGCACCGGGCCCGCGTCCACCGAGACGCCCAGCCCGTCGGGCGCCTTGAACGCCACACCGATGTCCAGGCCCGCGAACGTGCCGGCCTGCCCGGCGGGCGCGGGGGCGAGCGTGACCGCCGCGCCGACCCGGGTCACGGTCAGCCTGACCGGACCGAGCCGCAGGTCGCCGCTGACCGCCACGGTCGCCGCGGCGCCGCCGCCGGAGCGCCCGGCGATGCCGGCGCGCAGCTCGCTGAGCCGCACCGGCCCGAACCCGACGTTCAGCGGTACGGACAACTCCAGGCCGCCGCCGCGGAAGCTCAGCCCGTACTTGGACGACCAGGACAGCGTGCCGGCGAACTCGATCGTGCGGGTGCCGGTGCCGAGCACGGCGGCGAGGAACCCGTCCGCCTGGTCGAGCTGCACGGCGAACCGGATCTTGGACGGCTGCCCCGGCACGTCGGTGCCGACCTCGATGACGAACTCGAGGTCGTCGGCGTGCCCGCGGGCCTCGATCGCCGCTCGTACCCCGTCGATCTCCAGCCGGGTGCCGTCGCGCGAGCCGAACAGGATCATCGGCCGGTCGGGGCGCGCCGCGACGGCCAGCGTGGACCCGACGGCGACCGCGCCGGGCTCGAGGCGGGGCGACACCCCCGACGGCAGGATCTCGACACCGACCGCCCCGTCGGTGTCGAAGCCGCCGGCGACCTCCAGCGTCAACGCGCCGCCGCCGTCCTCGCCGTCCTCGTCTTCGTCCTCGTCGGTCTGGGTGAACTCGCCGCGGACGTGCGGGGCGAGCAGGAGCCCGCGCGGCGCCCCGCCCCAGCTCTCCGGGATCGGGAACGTGGCGAAGCCGATCTCCGCGAAGTCGGCGAGGTCCTCGCCGATCGGCTCGAACAGCAGCGGCACGGCCAGCTCCCGCGGCGCCGAGTCGGACGCGATGCTGCCGTAGTAGCGGCTGCGCAGGGCGTCCGTCGGCGGGTGCAGCCGGGCGAAGCTGCCGTACGCCCGGAACAGCCCGGCGAGGGCCGGCAGCAGGCGCTGGTGGTCGAACTCGGCGGTGCCCCAGTGGTAGGTCGCGGCCAGGTGCCCGAGCGGGTCGGTGACCAGGTCGTCGAGCAGGTCCCAGCGCAGGCGGCGCCGCTGGTAGGGGATGCGCCCGCCGCTCTGCACGACCAGCGTGGAGTCGACCAGGCCGAGCAGGGTCAGGGTGGCCAACCAGGCCGGCTCGTAGTCCCGCAGGTAGCGGATCAGCAGGTAGTCGGGTAGCTCCTGGCTGAGCTGCGCCCACAGCTGTGGGTCGTCGAACGGCGCCGTCGACGAGTCGTTGCCGTCGAGCGTGCCGAGCAGCACGAACAGGGCCTTGGCCGCGTCCATCGTCTGCGGGCCGACGTCCTCGCCGCGCGCGAGCCGCTCGGCCACGGTCAGCAGCGTGCGCAGCGCGCCGATGACCCCGAACGCCGCGACCGCGGCTGCCTGCTGCTCGCTGTCGAGCACGTAGTCGCGGGGCGGGGGAAGCGAGTGGTCGCCCGCCGCGTGTTCGTGGTGCTCGTGCCCGGTGTCCGCCGGCGGCGGCGTGCCGACCAGCCAGCCGAGGTCGCCCAGCAGCGCTGCCATCGCGGCGCCGCTGGTCAGGGCCCGCTCGAGCGGGGCGACGGCCCGGGCCAGGACGAGGGCGAGGTCCGCGGTCAGCGACATGTCACGGCCCCGGCTTCGGCGGTAGCAGGACGGGAACCTTCGGGTCCGAGTCGTACCGGTAGCCCGTGGTCTTGGGCACCGCGGCCCAGCCGCTGCCGACCTTCGTCGGACCGATCTTCTTCGTGTCGAAGGTGGCGCCGACCACCTTGCCGAACGCGTCGTGGTCGGGCGTCCCGGCCTGCCACGGCACCATGTCGGCGTCGATGGCCGTCGCCGGGTCGGGGTAGTCCGTCTTGGCCGGATACTGCGCCCGCTTCTTGTCGTACTGGGCGCTGTAGTACTGCCAGGCGCTCCAGAGCCGGTCGACATTCGCGTGCAGCAGGAAGAAGACGGGGTCGTTGGCCGCGAGCGGCACGTCCATGATGATGCCGCCGACCCACACGTGTGTGCGGTTGTGCAGCTGGGCGCCGCTGACGACGGGCGGGTCGGGCAGTCTTCGCCAGCCTTCGACCACGTTGCGGAAGCTGTCCTCCGCCGGGGCGCTGCGGTTCCAGGGGCCGCTGTCGAAGGACGTGATCATGTCCTTCGTCAAGGTCGCCGGGCTCTCGCCCACCGTCCGCTGTGCGTAGGCGACATCGTTCAGCACGAGGGAGTTGTCGGAGGCGAGCCGCCGGGTGAGGTGCCCGAGGAGGTTCGCCCGGCCGTACTCCGGTTGCCCGGATCGTGAGAAGTAGATGGGCCACTGGTCGTTGTCGCCGTAGTCGCTGGGGACGTAGCCGACCTCCATCGGGGCCCCGAGGTAGTTCACCACCCCGGCACGGCTGGTGGGGAAGACGCCGAGGAGATCCCACGTGAACGGTGTCGTCAGCCCGCCGCTGGCCGTGGCGCGGTCGACCTGCTTGCAGAAGTCCCAGTACGGCAGGGTGATCCGTCCAGGCTTCGGTTGGCCCGCGCCGGGCGCGGGCGGCTTCGGCCCGCTGGGCGGGTTGTAGAGCAGGTAGTCCGCGCGCTTGAGGTCCATCTCGAACAGCCGCAGCAGCCAGCGGTGCCAGGGCAGGAACATGGGTCCACTGTGCACGGTGTTCTGGCCGGCGAGGGCGCCCTCGGTGTGCCAGTGCACGTACTGGTCGTAGACGTTCTTCGGCGTGTTGAGGCCGGTGGTGGGCGGGTCGGGTGGAGAGTACACAGTGGAGTCGGTGGCTGCGGGCGCCAGCGTGTCCCGCGTCAGCGGCATCCGCTTCATCGCGAACAGCGCCGCCTTGACCCGGCCTCTGACCTCCAGGGACAACATCGCCTGATTCCGCCGTACGTCGACAGCCACCGCTCCACCGCTCCGCTCCTTGATCAACCCTGACGTCGTGACGACCGCCCGGCGCGACGCCTACTTGTCGCAGCCGGTCTTCGTCGTGATGTTGAAGCCGACGCAGGTGTCGACGCCTTCGCCGCCGCGGACCCGCTGGTTCTGGCCAACCCCGACGTTCAGGTAGTCGTCGCCGCCGCGGCCGTCGATGGCGTCGTTGCCCTCGCCCGAGTCGAAGTCGTTCTTCGCGCCGTTGCCGATGATGATGTCGCCGAACTTCGTGCCGAGGACGTTCTCCAGGTCGCCGTGCGCGTTCATCGCACCCGGAATGCAGCCGCCCGGCAGCCAGTCGTCGCAGGGGTCCGTGGTGGTGTCGTTGCCGTCGCCGCCGTCGTTCCAGACGCCGTCCATGGACACGTTGACCTCCTCCGTCCAGGCGGAGAAGTCGAGGGTGTCGACGCCGGTGCCGCCCCACAGGTCACCGTTGATGCCCGGGTACAGCGTGTCGTTGTCGTCGTCGCCGTGCACGGTCTCGCCGCCGTAGAGCTGGTCTTTGCCGGAACTGCCCCACAGGTGGTCCTTGAGGTCGGTCTTGACGCCGATCACGTCGTTGCCGGCCTGGCCGTAGAGGGTGTCCTCGCCGTCGCCGCCCTCGAGCTTGTCCTCGCCGAAGCCGCCGTAGAGGAGGTCCTTGCCGGGGCCGCCGGAGATCTGGTCGTTGCCGGGGCCGCCGAGCACGTGGTCGTCGCCGTCGCCGGTCTGCAGGACCGTGTCGATGTCGTACGTGCCGGTCACCTTGTCGTCGCCGTCCTGAAGTTTCAGGGTCACCAGGGTGATCGATGCCGGGCAGAGGACCGAGTGCTTGTCGGCGCTGACGGAGCACACCGAGGCGCCGGTCAGCTTGATGGTCGCGGCCTCGTCGTGGACGGCGAATCCGCCGCCCGTGCGGGGCAGCACGTCGACGTCGTTCGCCGTGCCGAGACCGGCGTCGAAGACGATGGACTGGCCGGTCTGTTTGGCCGTGCCCTGCTGCGCGGCGGCGTCGGCGTCGCGCAGGGTGAAGGCGACCGAACCGACGACCACGGCTGCGGTGGCGGTGGCGATCGCGGCGGGCTTGACGAACTTGTGCATGTTCATGGGGTGCTTGGGCTCCATGGAATGTGGGTGGGGTCAGGTGGCGGGCAGTTCGACGAATGTGCCCGGGCAGGTGCCGCCGACGGCGGCCATCGCCGCGGCGATGAACGGGAGGGACCGCGGCTCGTCGGCGTGTTCGACGCCGGCGATCTCGTGGAAACAGGCTCCGCCGTCCAGCCGGGTGATGTCCGCGGTGTCCTTGGTGCTGCGGATCGTCGTGTACGCGACGTCGCCCGGCGTGTCGTCACCCTCGTCGAGGTCCCACAGGAAGGGGTTGAACGGGCACATCTGGCCGCCGTCCTGCTCGCCGAGCAGGCAGGCGGGAAGGTAGCCGTACTGCGCTGAACCCATCGACACGTAGGTGCGCACCTCGGCGGCTCCACCGAGACGCTTGATGTACCAGCGCGTCGACAGGCCGCCCATGCTGTGCCCGACCAGGTGGACCTTCGCCGCGCCGGTCTGCGCCCGGGCGGTGTGCACCAGGCCCGCGATGGTGTGGGCGTTGACGATGTTGTTCTGGCCCGGCAGCTGCACCACGTAGGCCGGGTAGCCGGCTGCGGTGAACGCGTCCCGCAGCGCGGACATGTCGGCGGTGGAGCCGGCCCATCCGTGCACCAGGATCACCGGTTCCCGGGCTACCTCGCCGGCTGACGCCGGTGCGGCGGACAGAGCCGTCACCAGCAGCGCGACGACGACCGAGCCCAGCGCCATGACGGACCTCATGCTGTTTTTCTCCCCCTGTGTACTGTGACGCCCACATCGTGCCGGTCAGGGCTGCAACCGCGCTGACGTGGCGCTGACGTGGCGCTGGAACGGCAGGGGTTTACAACTGCTGTTGTTCGAGCGCTCTTTGGCGCCCGTAGGTGTGCTGTGGTGTCCGGCTCGCCGGCGACGGGTTTCATGAAGTGTCGTACCCCTAGCCGATACTGATCCCGTAACGCCGAGGGAAGGGTGCGGGTGTGAAGTCGATGCAGGCCTATCGGTTCGCGTTGGACCTCACCCCCAGCCAGGAACGTGCGGTGTGGTCGCACGCCGGTGCGGGCCGCAAGGCCCACAACTGGGCCCTCGCTCGGGTCAAGGCGGTGCTGGATCAGCGGGCCGCGGAACGCTCGTACGGCCTGGCCGACGACGCGCTCACGCCCGCGTTGAGGTGGTCGCTGCCAGCCCTACGCAAGGCGTGGAACGCGGCGAAGGAGCAGGTGGCGCCGTGGTGGCGGGAATGTTCGAAAGAGGCCTTCAACACCGGCCTCGACGCTTTGGCCCGCGGGTTGAAGAACTGGTCCGACTCCCGCACCGGTAAACGCGCCGGACGCAAGGTCGGCTTCCCGCGGTTCAAGACGAAACACCGCACGACGCCGTCGGTGCGGTTCACCACCGGGACGATCCGGGTCGAGCCCGACCGCAAGCACGTGGTGCTGCCCCGGCTGGGCCGGTTGAAGCTGCACGAGTCCGCCCGGAAACTCGCCCGGTCGAAGCGGTGGCTGCGGGCCAAGGCCCGGCTCGGCCGGGCGCATGCCAGGGTGGCGAATCTGCGCCGTGACGGGCTGCACAAACTCACCACGAGGCTGGCCCGCGAGCATGCCACCGTTGTGGTGGAGGATCTCAACGTCGCCGGGATGATGGCCAACCGCCGGTTGGCCCGGCATGTCGCTGACGCCGGGAAACGTCTACCCGGCACCGCACCCGCGGGCAAGACCGGGACCGTTCCGCCGCAAGGCAGGGCTGCCGCATGAGCGCCCAAACAGCACTCAATGGCAACGGAAGCATGCAGGTGCGCCTGCTCGGACCGGTCGAGGTAATCGGCCCGGACCGCACCGTCCGCCCGGTGTCCGGGCTGCGCCGCAAGGCGGTGCTCGCCGCCCTCGCGTTGTGGGCCGGCGAGATCGTCAGCACCGACCGGCTCATCGAGGCGGTGTGGGGCAAGAACGCGGACGTCGCCCTCAACACGGTGCAGAGCCACGTGTCGTACCTGCGCCGGGTGCTCGGCGACCCGGCGGCGATCGTCACCCGTGCTCCCGGATACCTGCTCGATCTGGGCCCCGACGGCACCGACGTCGCGGTCGCCGAGCGCCTGCTCCGGGCCGCCCGGCAAGAGGGCAACCTCGTGCGGCGGGTCGAGCTGCAGCGGTCGGCGCTGGCGCTGTGGCGAGGCCGGCCGCTGGCCGACGTGGCCGGCCTGCCCTGGCTGGCCGCCCAGTCCGACCGGCTGGCCACGCTCGCCTCCGATGCCCGTCGGTCCCTGATCGAGTCCCGGCTGGCCCTCGGCGAGCACGCCGACCTGCTGCCCGAGCTGGGTCAGCTGGCCGGCGAGCACCCGTTCGACGAGCACGCCCAGGGCCAGTTGGTGCTGGCGCTCTACCGGTCGGGGCGCCAGGCCGACGCGCTGGCCGTACTGCGGGAGGTGCGGGCGCGGCTCGCCGCCGATCTCGGTATCGATCCCGGTCCGGCGTTGCAGGAGCTGGAGGCGGCCGTGTTGCGGCAGAGCCCCGAGCTCGCACCCCCGCACGTCGAACCCGCCCGCCCGCACCTCGAACCCGCACGCCCGGCGCGGCCGGCAGCCGCGCCCCTGCTCGGCCGGCGCGACGAGCTGTCCGTCCTGATCCGCCTGCTCGACGCGACCTGGGACGACGCCGTGCCCGTGGTCGCCGTCAGCGGCGATCCCGGCATCGGCAAGACCAGCCTGGTACGCGAGTTCGCCCGGCACGCCCAGCAATCCGGCCGGAGGGTGGCCTGGGGCCGGGCCTCCGAATACGAGGAACACGTCCCGTTCGCCCTGATCACCGACGTGCTGGCGGACCTCGGGGCTCCGCTGACCGACCTGCCGGCCGGTGACGCCGCGCTGCTCCATGAGCTGCTGCCGGCGATCGGCGGCGGTGCGGCGCCCGTCCTCGGCGGCGAACGGTACCGGCTGCACCGGGCCGTGCGCAGCCTGCTCGAGTCCGCCGCCGGCCCGGCCGGCCTGCTGATCGTCCTCGACGACCTGCACTGGGCCGACCCCGGCTCGGCTGAGCTGCTGGAGCATCTGCTGCGGCATCCGCCCGCCGGGCCGGTGCTGTTCGCCGTGTCGTACCGGCCGCGGCAGCTGTCCGGCCGCCTGCGGGCCGGCCTGGGCCGGGCCGTCATCGACGGCGTCGCGCGGACTCTGGAGCTGGGCCCCCTGGCCCGGGCCGACGCCGACGAGCTGCTGCCGCGGCGGCTGTCCGCGGCCCGCCGCCGCGAGCTGTACGACGCCAGCGGCGGAAACCCGTTCTACCTGCAGGCACTGGCGCGGGCGGACCTGGGCCGGCTGTCCGCCGTACGGGCGGCGGACGGCGACACGTTGCCCAGGCATGTCCAGGCCGCGCTGGCCGCCGAGCTCGGCGCCCTGGCGCCGATCGATGCGCGGGTGGCGTGGGCCGCCGCGCTGGCCCCGGAGGTGGCCGAGCCGGAGCTGGTCGCACGCACGGCGGAACTGTCCGAGCAGGAGGTCCTCGCCGCCCTGGACCGGCTGGTGACCCGCGACATCCTCCGCGCCGGCCCGCTGCACGACCGGTTCCAGTTCCGGCACCCGCTGCTGCGGAGGGCCACCTACGAGGCCATCGACCCCGGGTGGCGGGTCGGTGCCCATGCCCGGGCGGCGGAGACGCTCCGCAAGCTCGGTGCGGCCCCCGCGGAACAGGCGCACCACCTGGAACGCTGCGCCTCCCGCGGCGACCTGGAGGCCGTGGAGGTCCTCCGGAAAGCCGGCGACGACGCCCTGAACAGCAACCCCGGCGTCGCCGGCCACTGGTTCGGCACAGCGTTGCGGCTGCTGCCGGACAGCCCGGAGGCCGCCGGCGCACGGATGGAGCTGCTGGTCGCGCGGGCCCAGGCGCTCGCCGTGAGCGGCCGGCTGCGGGAGAGCCGGCAGACCCTGCACGAGCTGCTGCACCTGATCCCGGTCGCGGCGGCCGATCCGCGCGCCGCCCTGGTCGCGCTCTGCGCCGGCATCGAACGCCTGCTCGGACGGCACGCCGAAGCCCAGGCCCAGCTCGCCGCCGAGCTGGCGAGGCTGCCCGCGGCCGAGGACCGTGCCGCCGCGATCCTGTTGCTGGGCCTGGCCAGCGACTTCACCAACGGCGGCGGCCACGGCCCCTCGGTCGAGGCCGTCGCGGCCGCCCGCCGGTCCGGCGACCGCCCGGTGCTGGCGGCCGCGCTGGCCACCTCCGTCCTCAACGACCAGTGGACCGGCCGCCTCGGCCCCGGCACCGGCGACCGGTTGACCGAGGCCGCCGCGCTGGTGGACGCGATGCCGGACGCCGAGGTCGCCCAGTTGCTGCACGGGGTCGCCTGGCTGTCGACCGCGGAGCTGTGCCACGACCGCCCGCACGACGCGGCCCGGCACGCCGAACGCGCCCTGCACACCGCCCGGGCGAGCGGGCAGACCACCCTGGCCGGCCAGATCCACGCCCTGCGCGCCTGCATCCAGCGGGCACTGGGTGATCTGCCGGCGGCGGCGCGCTGCCTCGAGGACGCCCGCGACGCGGCAGCGCTGCTCGACACCGACGAATTCACCTCGCTCGTGCTGGCCTACCAGTGCAGCGTCACCGCGCTGCGGGGCGACGTCGACCTGGCGCTGAGGCTGGGCCACGAAGCGGTCGCTCTGGCCGGCACCCGGCGGGACTACTTCGCCGGCGTGGCCGCCGGGGCCCTGGCCCAGGCGCTGCTCCACGCCGGCGATCCGGCCGAATGTGTCGCCGTCCTGCTGGGCGAGGCGGACAGCCCTCAGCTCGACGGCATCGACCCGCTGAACCGCAGCGGATGGTGCCTGATGCTGGCCGAGGCCGAGGCCGCACTCCGACGACCGGAACAGGCGATGCGGTGGGCCGACCGTGCGCAGGCCGAAGCCGACCTGATCGACTCGCCCAGGCGGTCCGGCTCGGCCCGGCTCGCGCGGGCGTACGCGTTGCTGGCGACGGATCCGGCCGCCGCGGGGGCACACGCCGGTGCGGCGCTGCGGTTGTTCACCACCGCTGCGGACCCGATCGGCGCCGGGCTGGCGCACCTGGTCCTGGGGACGAGCGGCGGCGCGCACGCCCACTTCACCCGGGCCCACTCGTACTTCGAGCGCTCCGGCGCTCACCTGCTGGTCGCCCGCACCCGTCGCGCCCAGGACGCCCTCCCGCATCGCTGATCGCCGACAGGAACGCGACGGATCAGCCCGGCCACGCCACATCGGATTCCGGATCCTCGTGACCCGCGCGGGATCGGTCACCCGCTGTCCGCGCTGCCCAGCGTCGCGGTCCGCGCGCTCCCGGCAGCGCGACCGGGCCACCCGCGAAAGCAGCGGCCCGGCCCCGGTCAGCGCGACCGGGCCACCTGCGAAACCGGCGGCCCGGCCCCGGTCAGCGCAGCCGGGTCGCCCGCGGCACCAGCGCACCGGTGAAGTAGCCGGGAACCGCGGAAGCGTCGGTGGTGGCGACGACGGCGTACGTACCGTCCAGAGACAAGGCGGCCCCGTCCCAGACCATGCGGGTGGCCAGGTAATCCTCGGCCGGCGGCACATACCAGTCGCCGAGACGACTGGACACCCCGGTCGCCGGCGTCACCCACAGCAGCGCGGACCGGTCGTTGGCCGAGTCGAACGGATCGGAGCGGTGCACCCCGACGACGGCACGGGAGCCGTCGCGCGACAGCCGGCCCGAGATGATCTGATCGCTGGTGGGACCTGCGCCCGGGTCGCGGCTGGCCACGGTGGTCGTGCCGGTGCTCAGATCACGCCAGTAGGCCTGCGTGAAGTAGGTCTCGGCGTCGGTCAGGTCATCCATCGAGGTGAACAGGGCATATCGGCCGTCGGCCGAGAGATCCAGCAACTCACCCCAGGCGTCCGGGTCACCGTCCGCCCAGGCGGACACCATGATCGTGGTACGGGCGGTCAGGTCCCGCCGGTAGGCATGCGAGGTGTAAGAACTCTGTCCGTTGGCGCTCAGATCGGCGGCCATGGAGGTGAACCCGACGTACCGGCCGTCGTCGGAGATCACCGGCGTGCTGCTCTGATCGTCGCCGGCGTCCCCGCCGCGGGTGACGCTGACCAGCGTCTGCACACCGGTCGCCACGGTGGCGACGAGCACCTGCGCGGTGATGGCATAGCCGCTGCCGCCCCACAGGGCCGGTTCGGCGGAGACGTAGGAGACCGACGTGCCGGTGCCGTTGACCGACGGCGAACGGCTGCTCCCGGCCGCCGTCCCCCCGGCGGGGCGGCTGATCAGTCGCACCGTGCCGGTGGTCCGGTCGGCCAGGTAGACGTCGCTGCTGTCGTTGGCGTCCTCGGCGGTCAGCCGCGCGTCGGAGGTGAACGCGACCCACCGCCCGTCGGCGGAGATGTCCGGCTCCCAGCTATCCCCCTCGCCCACCAGGCCACCGGGGGCGCGACTGACCAGCGTGGTCGTCGCGGTGGCCAGGTCGGTGACGAACACGTCGGCGGCGCTGTTGGTGTCGCCGGAGACGAGGTCACCGCCGGTCGCCACGAAGGCGGCGTATCGGCCGTCGGCACTCAGCGACGGCGACCCGGCGTCGCTGGACAACTGCCCGCCACCGGGACCCCGAGCGACCGGGACCGACTCGTTCAACGCCGGCAATCCCGGCGCCCGCACCGCCACGGTCACCGCCGACGTCGCCGTGCCGCCGGCGGCATCGCGCACCCGTACCGTCACGGAGGCCGCCGCGGCAATCGCCGCCGGCGTCCCGGAGATCACACCCGCCGCGCTCAGCGTCAACCCGGCCGGCAACGTGCCCCCGGCGATGCTCCAGCTGTACGGCCCGACGCCGCCGGTGGCCCGTAGCGTCCCGCTGTAACCGCGGCTGACCAGGGCGTCCGGCAGCCGCCGGGTGGCCACGGTGGCCAGCGCGAGCGGCGTGGTGAGGGTGCTCAGCAGCAGGTTCGCGGTGTCGCCCGGCACCCCGGCGATCCGGTCGGGCGTGGCCATCGAGGTGAGCCGTGCCGCCACCACCGACGGTGTGAGCTGCGGCTCGCGGCCGAGCAACAGCGCGGCCGCGCCGGCCACGTGCGGGGTCGCCATCGACGTACCCGAATTGGTCGTGCTGGCTGTCGGCGACCAGGTCGCGGCGGACAGCACGCCGTCACCCGGCGCGAGGATGTCCACGCACGGGCCGCGGTTGGAGAACGAGGCCAGCCGGTCATCGTCGGTGGTCGCGCCGGCTGTCACCGCGGCCGGCGCCCGGGCCGGGCTGTGCTGGCAGGCATCGCTTCCGGCGTTGCCGGCCGCCGCGACCACCACGATCCCGTCGGCGATGGTCGCGTTGACGGCCTGGTCCAGCGCCGGCGACGGATCACCGCCGAGGCTCAGGTTGACGACCGCGGGACCGCTCGTGTGGTGCCCGATCACCCAGTCGAGCCCGGCGATGACCCCCTCGTCGGTGCCGTTCCCCTGACAGTCCAGGACCCGCACCCCGACAACGGCCGCCCCCTTCGCCACCCCGTACGTGGTCCCGGCGAGCGTGCCGGCCACGTGCGTCCCGTGCCCGTGGCAGTCGATGACCCCGAACGGGTCGTCAACGGTGCTGACCGGCGCGCTGGCCCGCCCCCCGAACTCGCTGTGGGTGGGCATCACCCCGGTGTCCACCACATACGCGGTGACCCCGGCCCCACCCCCGGTCCAGGTGTATGTGCCGTTCAGCGGCAACGCCCGCTGGTCGACCCGGTCGAGCCCCCACGGCGCCCCGCTCTGCGTGTCGCTGATCCGCACCTGCCGAACCGGCTCGACCGCGGCGACCGCCGGATCGCGGCGCAGCTCAGCGGCCTTCGCCGGGGTGAGGTCCGCGGTGAACCCGGGCAGCGCGGAGGTGAACTGTCGCCGCACCGCCACGCCCGCCCCGCGGGCCACCGTGCCGGCCCGCCCCTTCTGCTCACCGGCAGTGAGACGAACGATGTATCTGATCGGCGTCCCCGCCGCGGCCTCGGCCGGCGCCGCCACGACACCGCCGCCCAGCATCACCGCCAGCGTCGCACCGAATGCCCCCAGCCGTCCTGACCGTCCCCATAAGACAGGGCGTTTCCCCTCGGACAACCCGGCCTCCCCCGACCGATCAAGCATCGAGGATCCATCTTGGCCGACGATGGAATCCACGTCCTAGAGAAATGCCACGCGTGACGGATGGCGGACAAGTAGACCGCGGGCCATGGCGAAATCGCCCGTGATCTGCCATGCGGATCGGCGAACCGCACGGCGGTCCGGTTGAGGAAACCGTCGGTCCAGCGCCCGTCCCGTGCTCCCTCGCGGTGGCCGTGGCGGGCGGCGACCTCGTAGCCGAGGTGACGCGCCGCTTGTGCGCGAGGTCGCCGCGTCGGCGGGGCGTTGTTCATCGCGCTGCGGTGCTGTTCACGAGGCTGGGAGGCGTGCCCGCGCGAACCGCTCGCGGGGATGCGCCCAGCTCGCGGTGGCAGGCTTTGTTGAAGGCTTGCAGGTCGTTGATCCCGACGGCGGCTGCGATTGCCGGGATGGACAGCGTGGATTCGCACAGCAGGTGTCGGGCCCGGGCCAGTCGGCGGCGACGGATGTGGGTCACGACGGTGTCGCCGGTTTCGGCGTGGAACAGCCGGGTCAGGTGGTTGTGCGAGATGCCGGCCGCGCGGGCTATCGCCGGCACCGTGAGCGGGCCGGCCAGGTGGGCTTCGATGTAGGCGATCGCTGTGACCACCGCCGGGTGGCCGTCGCCCGGAGCCGATGGCGGGCTCAATTCGGCCACCCGCCAGAGCGCCGCCCATACCTCGGCCGTGGCTCGGGCCGGTGCGTTCGGCATCGCTGCGATGGCCTGCAGCAGCAGGCTGGACAGCATGGGTACGGCGGTGCCGGCGTCTTGCATCAGCGGCAGCGTGCGGGGCTCGCCGGTTTTCGACAGGCGCAGGTGGGCGTAGAGGTGCTCGGAGCGTCCGCGGTAGTGGTAGTGCACCTGCGTGCCGGGCGGGATCAGGCTCACGTATCCGGGACGGATGGGATGTGTGGTGCCGGCGACGGTCAGCTCGGCCGAGTAGCGGTAGAGGTGTAGTTGCCAGAGGTCGGGCAGCAGGAACACGTCGTGCAGGCCGGTGGTGCCGTGCACGCCGAGACCCACGCTGGCGACGCGGGGTGCGGCGTCGAGCCGCACCGTGACGGTGTGCATGGTGAGAATTTACCAGTGAAGGTGAATGCAGCCCACGCGCTCGCAGCCTTGCTTCGCCTAGCGTTGCCGCATAGCGACCAGTGATGAGGGAGAAGAGGATGCAACTGCTGACCTCGGTGCAGATGGCGCACTTCGTGGCTCACGGGTCCTTGACCCTGACCTCGGTGGTGCCGGCGGAGATGAATGCGGAGGCGATCGGCGTGCTCTCCGCGGGCATCGCGCAGGTGCCGTACGGCACGCCCGTGCCGGAGGCTTTCGCCGCCGGGTCCTTTCCGCGGCGCCTGGTGGACCTGCCCGCGGTGGCGGGGGCGCTGCGCAGCCTGGTCGGGCCTTCTCCGAACATCGACCATCATGCCGTGCACATTCGCCCGCCGCGGGAGGGCGCCGCGCAACCGCTGCACGGCGACGCCATCATCGACGTGCGGCCCGACGCGTTCGACGTTCAGCTCATGTATTACCCGCACGAGGTGACCCTCGACATGGGTGGAACGCTGAGTGTGCCGGGCAGCCACCTGCGCCGGACGAACGAGAGCGATACCGGCCGCTATCAGAACCTGCGCGGGCAGACCCGGCTGGTGTGCCCGGCCGGCACGGTGGTCCTGCTGCACCACGGGCTCTGGCACGGTGGCCGGCGCAACGACACGGACAGGCCGCGGTACATGTTCAAGATTCGCTTCAATCCGACCGTGCCGCAGGTCCGGCTCTGGGACACCGATGACCTCGCCGATCCGGCGGTGGCAGAGCAGTTGCGCACCGACTTTCCCTGGTACGAGCAGGCCACCGGTCGTCTTGAGTTCTACAACCGGGCCCGGATGTGGCGGGCGTTGACCGGCGACGAGACCTTCGACCTGGATCACTGGGTGACCCGGGTGACCAACCGTCCGCGGCCGCTGGCCGCCGCCGGCACCGATCGGAGCAGCCGATGACCGCGCCCACCGACCACATCACCCGCCAGCAGGTGTTGGTCCTGTATCTGGGCACCTCCGCGCTCGACAGCGCCGTCGTCGGGTGGTCATGGTACGACGGCACCGGCCGCGCCACGCCGACGACGGGCGACAGCGACGAGCCGCCGTACGAGACCGGCGTGGCCGCGTTGCGGGACGGCTGGCGGCTAATCCAGGCGGCCCAGTTGATCCCGCCCTACCCTGGCCACGAGTACGACGTCTCGTTCCTCAAGCACGAGTTCCTGTTCGAGAAGCTGATCACTCTCACTTGACGCGCGTCCGGCGGCTCAGGGGGTCAAACCCTCGTCGAAGGGTTCCGGATCGGTGGCGCGATGCGCCTACGCAGCTCACGCCGTCGGCGATCGGTCACCCGGTCGTCGGCGGATCCCAGCGAGCACGTCCTCGTCGGTGACCGGCTCGGCGCGGGCGAAATGGACCCGCCGCAGCGCGCCCAGACGTGCCTCGCGGGCGATCATCGCCACCTCCGCGGCGGAGCTTCCCTGGGTCATCGAGGCGTACGTCTCATAGTGTCCCGCAAGCTCGTCCGCTGGTAGGTACATGGCGAACAGCTCGACCCGGCCCGTGTGATCGGGCAGCGGTACCTCGATGTGCAGCCCGAGCCGCCCCGGGCGCAGGATGGCCGGGTCGATGGCATCCGGGTTGTTGGTCGCCCCGATGATCGAGACCTGACCGAGGTCCACCAGCCCGTCCATCTCGGCCAGCAGCTGGTTCACTACGCGGTCACCCGCGCCGCCGTCGGTCGCGCCGCCGTTGCGCCGCCGGGCGACGGCCTCGATCTCGTCGAAGAAGACGACGCACGGCGCCACCGATCGGGCCCGTTCGAACAAGTCACGGACCGCCTGCTCGGACTCGCCGAACCATTTGGTCAGCAGTTCTGGGCCACGCACCGCGATGAACCGGGCGCCGCATTCGCGAGCGACCGCCCGGGCGAGCAGCGTCTTACCGGTTCCCGGCGGGCCGTACAGCAGGACACCGCGCTCCATGCGCAGGCCGGCCTCGGCGAAGACCTGCGGCCGGGAGAGCGGCAGCACCAGGCGCTCGGTCAGCTCGGCGGCGGTCCGGTCCAGGCCGGCGATGTCCGCGAACGTGGTCGCCGGGATCTCCGAGACCACGCTGCCGATGGCCGACGGCGACACCAGCGTCAACGCCTCCTCCCAGTCGCCGGGCTGAATCTGCAGCGGCGCCCGCGCTGTCGGGGTGGCGGACTCCAGCTCCTCGGCGGGGAAGGCGCGGCGAAGGGCGACCCGGCCGGCCTCGTCGCAGAGCGCCTCCAGGTCGGCGCCGACGAATCCGGCCGTCCGGCGAGCCAGATCGGCGGTCAGTTCGGCCCGCCGCGGTTCGCCGAATGACAGGGCCAGGTTGCGGTTGTGCACGGTCAGGATGGCGCGACGGTCGTCCTCGCTCGGTGCGGTGACTGCGACCTGGTGCCCGATCCGGCCGAGCCGCCGGATCGCCGGGTCGATGTGGTCGCGTCGGGTCGTGGTCGCGATGACGACCGGCCGGTCGGGTGCGTCGAGCAACTGTTGCAGGACGCTGAGCAGCGGGGAGAAAGGACCGGGTACGGACCGGTCGCCGGCGATGTAGTCGATGTCGTCCAGGATCACCAGGTGCGGCGCGCCGGCCTCGGTGGCGAACGCCGCCCGCAACTCCGCCTCGGCCTCCGTCGGCTGCTTCGCGGCCAGCGCCGAACCACTGAGCATGGTCATCCGGGCACCGCTGGTCGTCGCGACGGTCCGTGCGAGGAGTGTCTTGCCGGTACCCGGGGGACCGTAGATCAGGACGCCGGACGGAGCGGTGACACCGATGGCGGCCAGGTCGGTCCGGCGCCGCAGCGGCAACTCGACCTCGCGACGTAGGAGCGCGATGGCGTGTTCGAGGCCGCCGATGTCCTCGTATCCGAGGGCGCGGCCGGGCGCTCCGGGCGCCCGGCGCACGGTGATCTCCAGCCGATCGCTCATCGGCGCCACCTCGGCCGGTGCGCCGTCGGCGCGCACCGACACGACGACGTACTCGCCTCGGCCCTCCGCCCCGAGCGGCTGGTAGCGGAACCGCAGGCCGGGATGGAGCAGATAGTGCCCGGTACGGAGAAACTCGGCGAGGCCGGCGCTCGCGTCCAGGTCGGGGCCGGTCCAGCTGTCCAGGCGTACGTCGACCGCGTCGGCCGGCCGGATCCGCTCGGCGTCCAGCCGGGTCACGTCCACCCGCTCGCCCTCGGCGACCCCAAGCGCGGTGAGCTGCCAACGGTCCAGCAGCACCCGATCGGGGTGGGTCAGCCGGTTGGTGAGATCCCAGGCGAGTCGGCAGAAGATGGCCGCGTTCGGCGAGGTGATCTGCAGCGGGCTGCCGGCCGGCAGCCCGGGGATGCTGGCGAAACAGCTGCCGTAGATGGTGTCCGTACCGGCGCTCTGCACGGTCGCGGTACTCATCTCGCCTCCTCGGTCTCGGCGTCGGGCGGCTCCGACTGGACTCGGGTCTCGGGATGGTCCACCGGCTCGGGCGGAGGGTCGGCCCGGCGCAGGGGCTCGGGCCGGCGCTGGGGCCTCGGGAAGACGCTGTGCGCGCCGGTGGCGCTTACGATCTCCCAGCGTCCGCCGTTGCCCTCCCTGCCGATGGCCTCCGCCAGCAGCCCCGACTCCGCCCAGCTCAATGTGTCCGCCTCGGCCGGCTCCACCTCGGACACCCGCTGCCGGTCGGCCGTCCTCGGCCCCGGCTCCACCGGCGCGTCTCCGTCCGGCGCGGCCCACCAGCCGATCCGGTCGAGCTCATCGCCCGCGAGGTACGGGTCGATCACCACGGCGACCGTGTCCGCGTCGAGGTGGGTCCAGGTGGCGAACGTGGTGACGTCGGTGTTCGACAGGTACAGCCCGATGGTCGGATGCGTGTGGACCCAGCCGACGATCTTCTCGACCGGCCGCATCGCGTCGGCCGGCTCGACCATGTCCGACGCGTTGCGCAGGATCTCGATCGCGTTCACCGCGAACGCGCAGTGGCTTGACGCGTGGGCCAGCTGAGGCGGGAAGATCACCAGCGAACCGTGGATCTTCGTACCGCTGCGGCGGCCGAGCAGCACGCCGCCTCGCTCCACCGGCGCCGGTTGCCGGAGGAACTCCACGAGTGTCCGGGCGAGGCCGGGATCGAACTGGAGTTTCGGGCCCTCATCTCCGGGTTCCACGGGACATCGCTCCCTTCGGTAAGGCGTCGCCGAGCAGGATCATCGGGGGCTCAGCGCCGCCGGCGGCGTACGCGCCGACCAGTCCGGCCCGAAGCCGGGCGAGGGCGACACGGTCGACCAGCCCGGCCGTGGTGTTCATCGGCAGGATCTTCCGGCCGTCGCCGTTGAACACGCCGATCGCCTCGGTCAGCGCGGCCTGGCTGATGTCGATGACGATCGGGGTGAACTGCGGGTCGAGCGCACGCCATCGCTGCGAGGTGGCCCGGTCGGTCCCGGACAGGAACACGCCGAGCCGGGGATGCGTGTGCACCCAGGTGACGGCGATGGTGCCGCGTCGGACGCCGATGGACGGCGCGACCGCGTTGATCGCGTGCCGCACCCGATCGACCTCGGCCGATGGGAACTCGCACGCCACGGCATTGGCCAGGCGCTGCGCCGGGAACACCGCGCCGAACACGAGCACGGTCCTGGGGGTACGCACGAGCAGGGCGACGCCACCCTGTTCGTACGCCTGTGGGTTGAGATTGCGCCGGGCCTCCTTCCAGAACCCCTCGTCGAGCGCGACGGCGAGCTCGGTGCGGCCGAGCCGGCTTTCCCAGTCCGGCCGCAGCAGGAGCCGCGAGCCGGTCCTGGCCGGCCGCACCCACCGCCACCGCCGACGGCGAGGTCGGCGGTGGATGGACGCCGCCAGCAGCGGGCCGGCGGCGAGCGGCGGCAGCAGCAGCCACGCGCCGACCGGCCGACCGGCCAGGGTGAGACACATCGCGACGGTGATCAGCAGGCTCGTCCCGAGCAGGCAGAGGCTGTAGCCCAGGCGCAGGGCGGCCGGGTCGGCCTCGGCCCAGGTGGTGGTGAGCACCGGCAGGCTGATGACGGCGAGGGCGACGGCGATGGAGAGACCCCAGGCGGCGGCCTGCTGGCCGGTGGCGTCGCCACGGCGGCCGGTCACCACGTACGTCGCGGCGAGCGCGACGAAGTAGATGGACCACACGAGGAGGCCGGCCGCTCTCGGCCAGGCACGAAAAAGGCTATCTGGCTGGGCTGACATGGTTCTCCGCATTCAGGAGTTGCTTGGCGTATTCCAACGCGTTGCCGAGTGTCCGATGGGACGGCGGCGCTTGCAGCCAACCGGCCGCGAATGTGTTCCAGCAGAGGCTGGGCAGCCAGCCACCGGCCCAGGTGCAGTAGTTCTTGGCCGACGGCCAGATGTTGACGTGCCGGATGTCCCGATCGGCCGGTGTGCGGATCCACGCCGGCGGGATGGCCGCGCCCAGTTTCGAGACGTCGACGATCAGGAGGTAGGAGCAGCGCGCGAGCCGATCCGGATCCCGGCCGCCGCGGATCCCGGTGACGCTCAAGCGGATCGCCATCACCGGTCCGGGCGGTTCGGTGGTGGTCCGCCCGGACCGTCGCGGCGGCGGGGTGACACCGCGGGCGATCACCCCGAGGTCGGGATAGCCGCTCGCGACGAGTCGCTGCACCGCCGCGTCGGTGACGCCCATGTCATCGGGCCGCGCTTCTTGGGTTCGAGTTGGCGAGCACCTGTCGCACTGCCTCCAGCAGGTTCGCCAGGCGTCGTTCCGAGGTGGCGGCGCCACTCCAGGCCGACGGTGTCCGGCCCCAGCAGAGAGTGGGGAGCCGGGTACCGGTGAACGGGCAGACGTCAGAGGCCCGGAAGATGTTCACATGCCGGATCTCCGCGTCGGTGGGTGACGCGATCCAGATCGGCGGCAAACTGGTCGCCAGGGTTCGCACCGAGGCCAGGATCCGATACGAGACCGGGGCGCGGTCTTCCCGCATCCGCCCGGAGATGCCGCCGATCGTCACCGCGATGGCGGTGATGTCGCTGCCGCTTGTGGCCAGCGGCTGGAGTGTAGGAAACATGCCGGTCGCCCGGCGGAAGTCATTACTGCTGATCGGAATGGACACCGGTGGTCAACTCCTCGTGGGCGTGGCCTCTAGCAGATGGGCGGGGCATTCCCCGGGATCTCGGTCGGCCGCGCGGTAGCCGGTCAGGTCACCGTCGGCCCCGTTCAAGGCGTGGAATCGCGCGACGGCCGCCGCATTGCCGGTTAGTTCGGCGATCAATGTCGCGGCCTGGACACCGCCGATGATCGCCGCGGCGGTCGCGATCGACGGCACCGGCACTGGGCCGGTGATGTCCGTGCAGGAGCGGCGGGCCGGGTCGAGCGCCACCGAGCGGCCCAGCCAGCAGACGACGCACCGGCCGTCATCCTTCGGGTCGCACACGTGCACCCGCCCGACGAAACCGTCCACGGCACCGTTCACCCAGGGGATGCCGAGTCGTTCGGTGAGACAGTTGAGCACCCATCGGGTTTGCTGGTTGTCGGGGCAGGAGAGAAGCGCGTCGGCGGACCTCAGCGCCGCGCCGAGCGTGTCAACCCGTCGTTGCTGGTCCGCGATGACCGGGTCTACACCGAGCAGGACCTCGTCGCCGAGCAGTTGGTCGCGCGCGTGCACGTCGACCACCGTCTGCACTCCGGTCAGCCGGATCTTCGGGTTGATCGCGGTGAGTCGTTCGGCGGCCCGCTGGGCTTTCGGTTTGCCGAGGTCGGCGCGGGTGTAGAGCGCCTGCCGGTTGAGGTTGTGCGGCTCCACCTCGCCATCCATATCGACGACGCACAGGTGGAGCTCGTCGGCAGGCGTCGCGGCCAGGGCCGCGCCGGCCCAGCTGCCGAGGGCACCGGCGCCGACCATCACGACTCGCGAGGCCGGCAGTCGATCGGGTACGGCGACGTCCGGCAACGCGAACGGCGACCAGGTCAGCGCGCGGGCGGCCTGCGCCGGGAGCCGGTTCGGCCGCACGGTGACCCCGCGCGTCGCGGCCGGGAGCGGCAGGCTGATCACCACCGTGTCGTCGTCGACGACCATAGTGATGCGAGCTTCCGCGGGCTCACCGTCGAGCAGAGTCCGGAAGCCCGCGGCGACGGCCGGACCGGCGACCTCGGCCAGCACGCCGTTCAGGGCGGGCGCGTCCTTACCGATCGCCAGGGCGTGCCGGCCGATTCCCGGCTGCCGTAGCCACAGCCGCTCCTCGGTCCAGCCGGACAATACCGCCGGGCCGCTGATCACCGCGCCGAGGCCGCGGATCACGGCTTGGGCGAGCAGTCCGCCACAGACGCACGACAGGGCCGGGGTCAACACATTGGGCGTGGCCGGGCCGTCCGGGCCGGGCTCCGGCCCGATCGTCACAGCGGTGCGGCCCACCTGCCCCCAGACGTCGACCGAGCCATCGGCGGCGATCCCGGCGGACTCACCGGCCGCGGGGGTGGCCACGGTCAGCGACCGATGCGCGGGCGAACCGCCGGCCTCGATGTTCACCGCCGGGTCTAGGTCGTGCACCCGACGGACGAGCACAGCGCCGAGCGGCTCACCGACATCATCCGGCCGCAGCAGGAACTGGTTGGCCACGTCGTCTCGCGTGGCTGTTCGGTCGGCACCCCTCAGATGGATGGTGCCGTGCCGGGTGGCGACCCCCAGCATGGCCAGACACTGCAGCAGGTAGGTGACCGCAGGACCGGTGCCGGCCACCTCGACCGTGGCGTCGGCCAGCACGTCCTGAGCGACGAGGGCCTCCTGGCGTGAGTACTTGTCCACGGTTAATTCCGGCAGGTGGAACCGCCGATGACGTCGTCGCCGGGGAGGCCGACCGACAGGGTGAGCCCGGTGAAGTCGGTGGCCTCGCGGTTGTCGACGACCTGGCCGTCCTTGTCCCGCACACTGAACGGGTTGCCGGCCGCGATCAGCCCGCTGGCCTCCACCGCCTGCTGTACGGTCTGTCCGGGCTGAACCTCGACCTGCTGGTGGTTGTCGGTCAGGGCGTTACGGAAGTTCACTACCATCGTCATCAGGTTTCTCCGTTGTCATGCGAACTGGCGCCTTCGCGCCGCCTGCTCTGTTCTGACGGACAGCGGGGCGCCAGGTGACCGACTCGGTGGACAGTCCGCGGTGGCGCATCTCGTGGTCCAGCCGGGGAAGGGTTCCGCGCAGCGGCACGCCGACGATCCACACGCCGTGCTCGTCCGAGCGCACCTGCAGCGGCGGCTGGTCCGGTTCCAGGTCGAGGTAGGGCGCATAGCGGCGGCGGCTCAGCTCGGACTGGAGGACCATCTGCTGGTTGGCCGAGCCGCGCCAGACCAGGCGGGTCGGCTGGCCGGCCTCGTACCGTCCGGTGACCAGGACGTCCGCGTAGGAGGCGGCGAGCCGCTGCTCCGCGTCGAGCTCTTCCGGGGTGTAGCCGGTGAACATCAGGATGTCCGGCTCGCCGGGCCGGCCGGCGCTGATCCGGTGTGCCGCGTCGAGGAAGGCGGCCAGCGGGCCGGGCTGGGCCAGCGGCTCGCCGCCGCTGACGGTCAGGCCGCCGGCACCCTGGTCCAGGGCGTCGTGCCACCGTGCGACAAGCTCGTCGACCGGCACCTCGGCGCCGCCGTCCGAATCCCAGGTGTCCAGCGACATGCACCCCTTACAGGCCAGCGGACAGCCCTGCACCCACACACCGAATCGCCGGCCGGGGCCCAGTGCGGTGACCGGGAAGTGGCTGCGCGCGACCCGCAGCGTCTCGTCGGTCATCGTCGGACCTGCAGACCCCGTCGATGCTGGACGGCCTCGGTGAAGCTGGGGTCGCCCACGGTCCGGGCGAGCGCGGCGAAGTAGGCGTCTTCGGCGGCGGCGTACGCGTCGCGGATGGCCCGCTCCTGGATCTCCGGGTCGCCGCCGGCCGGTCCGTCCGGGCCGGGCGGCGAGAGGTACGCCGGGTTCAACCGGGTGGCCATCGCCCGCATCAGCAGGTCGAACCGGTTGCGGTGGGCGCGGTTGCGGACGTACGCCTCCTGGAACGGGTGGCGGCGGGCAAGGCCGAGCATGAACGACATCGCGCCGACCATGAGCATGAGCGCCACGAACATGAGGATGACGGTCAGCGGCGTCACGGTGACCTGCTCGGGCCGCTCGAGGCGCTCCTCCAGCACGCGGCCGCGGAGCAGACCGAGCACGACGACCACGAACAGCCAGCTCGCCACCAGCACGGCCACCGCGTACCAGCCGTGTCGTTCGCCACCGGTGGCGTTTCGGCTGCGCAGCAGCGCGCCGGACAGGAACGGGCCGAGCACGATCACCGCTGACGTCAGCAGCGTCATCCAGCGGATCAGGGCGCCCTGCTGGGGTACGTCGCCGAGGAAATAGTCGAACACGGCGAACTGCACGATGGCCTCGGCGGCGATGAGGACGCCGAGGATCAGCACCCGCCAGATCAGCCGCAACGGGACCGTCTCGCCTTCCCATGGCGTCCGGTCGCCGTCCTGCGGCTGCTCGACCGGATCGAGCAGGCCGTCCAGGTCGGCGGCGTTCCGGGCCTCGGCCGCCGCGTCCTGGGTGGCCAGCCCGGCCATCCGGGCCCGGGCGTCGTCCATCCGGGCCTGTGACTCGTCCCGGCGGGCCTGGGCCGCGGCGATCCGCTCCTGGGTGTGCTGCTGGGCGGCACGCAGCGAAGCGAGCGCGGCGTCTCGGCGACTGCGCAACTCCCGTACGTAATCGGGGTCGAAGTCCTCGGACGGCGGATCGTCCGGTCCGCCGAAGGACCAGGAGTCGTACATCCTGGTCCTGCTGTCCGCGACACCCTGGCGTTCCGCCTCGGCGGTCAGCTCGGCCGCGGAGATCCGCGGGTCGACCTGGGGCGGTGGCAGCGGAGTCACGCGCGTCAGGCCGAGTCCGCCGGCGATGGCCCACAACGACCACCACCGTTCGATCAGGCGCTGGAGGAAGGTCATCGTCTCGGGGTCCTAACGGGAGAAGACGGCTACGGTTCCCTCGGCGTGCAGCCCGAAGCGGATCCGGGTGTCCTGGCGCAGCACCCGACGCTCGGAGGCGGGGATCTCGACGCCGTCGAGGAAGGTGCCGTTCGGGGTGGGCACGGGTTCGATCCAGGCACGGCCGTTCGGGTCGGTCCCGATGACCGCGTGGTGGCGGGACACGTTCGGGTACGACCGGAAGAGCGCGCTGTGCGGGCCGAGCCGGCCCAGCTCGACGCGGGTGTCCCGGCCGAGCTCGACGTGACCGGCCGGGAAGCGGACCACCAGCGCGGGCGGTGTCAGCGACTTGCGGCACTCCGGGTTCAGGCATTCGGTGTTGCCCGGATGGGCCACCGGCGTGCCGCAGTTCCAGCAGACCGAGCGGTCCGCCGCCGGCTGCCGCTCCGGTTCCGGCTCCGGTTCGGGCGCGGTTGCAGCCTCCGCCGCATAAGGCTCCAGCGGAATGATGTGAGTCGGGCAGAGCGGGAGGTCATCGTCGTAGAGCCGGCCGGGGTCGCACTGGGGACAGAGCTGGCTCACCGCGTCCACCCGGCCGTGGTCACCAGCGCTTCGATCCTCGGCCCGGCGGTGGCGGTGGCGGGGTACGCCGCGGTGATCTCCACTGTGGAGCCAGGCGGGGCGTCCAGGTCGAAGAGCTTGCGGGCGAGCGGGTTGATGAGGTTGCTCTCCAGCAGGTTGCCGATGCCACGGCCGCCGTTCGGAGTGTCGATCGTGCAGGCCTCCCGGAGCTGGTCGCGGGCGTGGTCGGTGAGGCTGAGCGACATCTGCAGTTCGCGTTCGACGGTGTGGATGATGTTGGTCAGCTGCAACCCGAAGATCTTGTCGGCCGAGTCCCGGTCGATGAAGTTGAAGACGACGATGTTGTCGCCCAGCCGGTTGAGCAGCTCGGGACGCTCCAGCGTGACGGTGAAGTGTTCCCGGACCGCGGCCTTGACGGTCGCCTCGAGATCGGGGTAAGCCATGCCCGGCTTGACCTGCTGTACCCGTTCCCCGGTCGTCTTGTCGGTGGTGATGATGCCGAGGTTCGACGTGAAGATCAGGACACACTCGGAGAAGTGCGTGGTGATGCCCTGCCCGTCGGTGAGCCGGCCGTCCTCCAGGATCTGCAGGAACTTGTCCAGCACGGACTTGTTGGCCTTCTCGATCTCGTCGAACAGCACGACCTGGAACGGGTTGCGCCGGACCGCCCCGGTCAGCTCGCCGCCGGCCTCGAAGCCCACGTATCCGGGTGGTGCGCCGGTGAGCCGTTCGGCCGCGTGGTCCGCGGCGAACTCGCTCATGTCGAATCGCAGGTAGGCGTTGACGTCGCCGAACAGCAACTCGGCGATCTGCTTGGCCATCTCGGTCTTGCCGACGCCGGTGGGTCCGGCGAAGAACAACACGCCCCGGGGCCGGGACACGGTGCTGGTCGCCTGGGCGCCGGACAGGCCGAGCGCGGCGCGCTTGAGGATGTCCAGGGTCTTGCCGGTGGCCCGGGGCTGGCCGATGATCCGGTCGGCGATCACCTGTTCGCCTTCGGTGATGTGCTTCTTCACGCTGTCATGTCGCCACGGGTTGTCGGTGACGCCGAGCTTGTAGGCGCGGACCGCGTCCGGGACCTGGTCGGCGCCGAGGCCACGGTCCCGGGACAGCCGGACCACCTCGGTCATCGCCCGCAGCGTCATGCCCTCGGTGAGCTTCGCGAACTGGGCGGCCGGGGCGGCGCCGCCCGGGTTCCGGGCCGGCGGCAGCATCGGCGCGACAACCTCGGCCAGCCGTTCCCGCTCACCGAGCGTCGGCATGCCGACCGCGATCGTACGGATCGATTCCGCCCCGGAGGTCAGCCAGGCCGGCAAGTCACGCTCACCCTCGGTGAGCCAGATGATCGGGTTGTACCGTTCGCCCGGCACCGGCCCGCTCTCGAACGGCACGGCGGTGAAGGCCAGCTTCTGGCAGTAGAGGAAGAAGTCGCGTTCGGCCGGATCGAGCTGGCCGGGCACCCGGGTCATCCGGGCGGCGTAGTCGATGACGAAGGCGGCCCGTACCGGCGGCCTGACCGTCGCATCGCGTTTCGCCGGTGCGGCGACCTGATGCCGAGGGCCCTGATGCCGGGGGTCGGGCGGGGGATCACCCGGGGCCGGCCCGGCGGCGCCACCCTCCGGCGGCGGTTGCTCCGCGACGCCGACGACCTTCGCGAGGTGAACGCGGAGCCGTTCCAGCGATGGCCGTCGCCCGACGACCCGGTTGCCGAGCAGCCGCTGGGCCGCTTCGGTGGGCACCGGCTGCGGCGGAAAGACAGTGACACCGTCGACCGGGTCATAGCAGACCAGGCAGCTGTATCCGCGCGGGGAGAGCGCCGCCCAGAGCAGCGGCAGCATCGCCACCGGCCGGGCCGGCCGACCCGGCGGTTCCATCAGGAACAGGTCACGCAGATTGCCGTGCAGCACGAACTGCGAATGCACGGCGAGCGTGCCGGCCAGCTCGTTGGCGAATGCCGGGAAGCCGGGCAGGATCGGCGCGGTCGTCATCGGGCCCGCCGCACTCGCACCTGCTGGACCCGGGTGTCCGGTCCGGTCTGAGAGCGACGCTGCGGCACGTGTCCGTGGTCGATGACCACCTCGGCATCCAGGCGGTGGGCCAGGTCGGCCAGGTCGGCGTTGAAGCCGTCGCAGCGATCACGGTCACGCATGGCCGCCTCATCGCCGTCGACGTCCCGGTCGCGGACGACCCGGCCGTGCACGACGTCGTTCTCGTCGATCCAGACCTCGGCGGAGTGCTCACCCTGCCAATCGGTACGGGTCAGGCGAAGGTCGGAGGTGCCGTCCACGGTGTAGCCCTGATCGGCCAGGCACTGGCTGACGGTCTCCCGGACGAAGTTCGCGCGGACCACACTCTCCGCCCAACGGACCGCCCCGGCGCCCTCGTTCAGCAGGTCGGGCGTGAGGTCGGCGTCGCCGGCGACGACCGCACGGAGTCTCGCGGCCGTCCCGGTGTAGGGCGTCGGCGGCGGGGTGCGGACCACGACCGGCTCCTCCAGTACGCCGATGAGCTGGGCGGCGAGGCGCCGGCGGGCCGCCCGGTCGTTCAGCTCGACGACCCTCATCTGGAGCTGGCGCGCGAACATCGGGCTGGCGCTGCCCGCCCGAGCCCGGGCCGCCGCCTCGAGCGCCTCGAGCCGCTCGTTCTCGTTCACGTCCTCGTCGAGTGTCCGCAGGATCGCGTCGACGTCCGGGCCGCGGGTGGGCGCCGGAGCCGGTGTGGCCCGGCGGTTCCGCAGCGTCTCCTGCAGTTGGCTCAACGCGGCCGCGGTGTCCGGCAGCGCCAGGACGGCGGCGGGAAGGGAGGCGGCCAGCCGTTCGCGCTCGGTCGCGGCGCGCGCGGTGACGAGCGCGTCGCTGGCCGCGCTCAGCAGCACCCGGGCCCGCGCGGCCCACTCGACCGCCTGCCGCTCGGTGCACCCGTCCAGATTCAGCGGCGCGGGCACCGCGACCACCACGCCGGTCCGGCTGGCCCGCTCGGCCAGCAGCCGGATGCGCGCGTTCACCTCGACGACCTCGGCCGCGATGTGGGGCCAGCGCAGCGCCGCGATCTCCGCCTGGCTCTGGCGTTCGGCCGTGTTCTGAAGGTCCTGACCCACGTTGCCCAGCGCGCGCAGCGCCGCCTCGGCCGCCTGGTTCACGGCCCAGACGGTCAGCGCGGCCGCGGCCGCCGCCGTCAGCACCACGGCCGCCCCGGCGGCCAGCACCACGGCCATCGGCAGGACCACAACTCCACCAGCACTCATCGTTCCTCCTCATCGGGATACTGACGGACACGCCGCTTCTGATCAGGTCGCGCGGGCCGCCAGCAGCTCGCGGGCGCCGCGGTCCGCCTCGGCCCGCTCCTGCTCCCGGTCGGTCTGCCAATGCATGTAGCGGGGGACGGCCCAGGCCACACTGCCGAGGCCGGCGAGCAGCGGCGTGATCATCGGCTGGTACGCGGTCAGGACGGCGGCCAGACCCAGCACCCCGAGGAGCACGACGACCGCGATCCCGCGGCCGGTGAGCGACCGGGCCGCCCGGCCCAGCGCGATGAACGCGGCGCCGAGAGTCGAATAGCGCGGATGGAACCGGCCGCCGATCTCCCAGGCCAGCACCGCCTCCGCGGTGAGCGCGGCGGCACCGGCGAACATCGTGGCGACCCAGGCGTTCAGCACCGCGCTGTCCGAGGCGGGGGCGACGGCGTCGCTCACGGCGATGAGGACCCCGCACAGGGAGGTCATCAGGAACACCCCGGCGACCGCCCAGGAGAGCGCGACCGGCCGGTTCTGCCGGCGCGACCACTCTCGGAACCGGCGGTTGCGGTTCAGCCAGGCACGGCGCTGGGCGGCGGCCATTTGTTCCTCGGCGCGTCCCTCGGCGTAGTCGCGGACCTGGTAGGCGAGCCACACGCCGTCCGGCTGCTCCAGCAGGCGGCTGAACCACGGCAGCCGGAACCGGCGTGCCTCGGCCGCCCGCGCCCGCCGGATCTCGGCGCGCGTGTTGTCATCCGCCACCGTCGCCCACAGGCTCAGCGCCAGCGCTCGGGCGCGAGCCCGCTGCCGGCCCTCGCCGGCGCCCGCCAATTCCGTACGTGCGCCGGGGTCCTCGATCTCGCGCGCGGCCTCCTGCCACCGCCGCAGCCGGCCCCGCCACTGCCGGTCGACCTCATCGAGACCGTCGCCGCCGGCGAGGCCTCCGCCGGCGCGGCCGGTGGCGAGCAGCGGCAGCAGGTAGAACCGCCACAGTTCCGCCACGATCGCGGGCAGGTTGGCGTCGTTGGTGAACGCGCCCTGGGCGATCGCCGGCAGCGTGGTGCGGACGACGTTCACGCCGCGGTAGATCGGCGGGAGCATGGGCGCCATCGACCGCACCAGGCGCAGCAGGCGCACGTTGGCGGGCTGCCCGGGATCGTCGGTGTACCCCGGGTCCGGCGGGAACTGCTCCCGCCAGGCGTTCAGCGCACGCAGCGGCTCCGGATCGCGGCCGAACAGCAGCTGTACGGTGTGCTCCCAGTTCGCCGTCATGGCCACGGCGAGCAGTACGCGATTGCGGTACTCCGCGTCGGCGTACGGGTAGGAGTGTTCGGCCACGATCTCGGTCTCCGCGGCGCCGGCCGGAGCCGCGTACCCGGTCGGCGCCGCCGGGGATCCGCCGGCCAGCCACTCGGTCACCTCCGCGGCGCCCCAGCGGTCGTCCAGGTTCTGAGCGAGCAGGCCCTGGCACAGCAACCGGAGGCGCGGGTCCACGACGGCCTCGGTGCTGACCGGCCGGGCGGTGATCTCGACCCGCACCAGAAGGTTGTCCAGTCCTTCCAGGAAGGGTTGCCCGGTGGCCAGTTCGAGAACGCTGATCCCCAGCGACCACCAGTCGAACGCGGGCGACACCAACCGGCCGCTGATGTATTCCGGCGGCAGGTACCGCACCGTACCGGAGGCGTCGGCCGCCGGCATGTCGGCCGGCACATACAGGCTGATGCCGAAGTCGATCAGCGCGACCTCGAGCGGTGCCAGCCGGCGTACCAGAATGTTCGCCGGTTTGACGTCCCGGTGCACGATCCGGTTCGCGTGCATCTCGCCCAGCGCGTCGGCGAGCTGCCGGACGATCTCAGTCAGCACCTCGGCGGTGAGCCGGTTCGGGTCGTCGCGCCGCAGCTCGGCCAGACTTCCGCCGGCCAGGTGCTCCAGCACCTCGTACCGGCGGTCGGCCGCCGTGCCGACCTCGGCGACCGTCACGGCGTACCGGCTCTGCTTGCTCTCCAGGAACGTCCGCACCGCGGGCTCCGGCCCCGGGTCCCGATAGAGCTTCAGTACCCGCTCGGTGCCGCTGGCCCGCTCCTGGACGAGGTAGATGTCCCCCTCGGCGCCGGCCCGGTCGAGCCGGCGCAGCACGACGAAACGCGCGTCGAGTTCCGGCGGCAGCCCTTCCGGGACGGCGGGCCTGGTCCGCCCCGGGTCCAGCTGGGTGATGTCGCCGTCGTCAAGCCGGCGCCGGCCGGGGTCGAGTTCGGTGGCGGGCGCATCGGCATCGGGTGCCGGATGGGTCATCGTGGGATCAACCGTCGCAGGACAGCTTGACTACCACCGAGCGGTTGCGGACGGCGGCACTGGGGATGAGCGTGCCCTCGGCCGTGGTGTCCCGCACCCGTCCCGGATAGTGTTCGCCGGCGCCACGGGCGCTGATGCGCGACTGCGCCACCCCGAGATCGACCAGGACGTCCTCGACCGCGTCGGCTCGGCGCTCGGACAGGTCCTGGTTGGCCGCGTCGCTTCCTTCGCTGGAGGTGGTGCCGGTGAGCTGGACCCGTTGCGAATGCCCGGCCATCCGCGTCGCCAGCTGTTTCAGCGTGGCCCGGGCGCCCTTCGGGTCGCGGAAGTCGGCGGTGTCGACGGTGAATCCGACCGGGCTGCTGTCGGTGAGCACGGTGGTGCCGCACTCGGGGAAGACCGGCGGCTTCGGCAGCGCGACGACGCTGACCGGTACGTCGGTCGGAACCGCCGTGCGGGTGGCCGCGGACTTCAGCGCGTACACGCAGCCCGCGCCGGCCTTCTCGGCGATCGTCGTCCACAGGTCGGTGACCTGCTTGTGGAGATTTTCCGGCAGGGCCGGCTGCGGGTCGGCGGTGTCGCCCAGACCGACCAGCACGACGTTGCGTTTGTCCAGGTCGGGCATCAGCTTCTCGGAACCGAGGAACTCGACGACCTCCTTCGGGTCCGCGGTGAACATCTCCGGGTTCGTGAAGCTCAGCGGCCCGATGGTCGGGATCCCCGAGTCGATGACCACGATCGTGCCGTTCGCCGGCGTGCTCCGCGCGGCCACCGTCAGTGCGGTGAGCACGTCGGCCTGCGGCTTCTTGGGCTTCAGGGTCTTTCCGTATCCGCTGACCTGGTCCAGGAACGTCCGCAGCTCCCGGTCGCGGATGTCCGGGTTGTTGCCGTCGGTCTTGAAGGTGGCGTCCAGCGCCACCGTCGGCTCCCCGTCCACCCGGACGATCTGGACCTGCTTCGAGTTCTTGGCGGCCTCGCGGATCAGGCCCTGGACCTCGTCGGGCAGGCCGGGCGCCGGGCTGTTCGCCCGGGCGCCGACGACCAGCGTGATGGCCTGGCCCTGGTGGGCCGCGGCTGGGCACTTGATCGACACCGGCTCCGGCGGAAACGCGCCGCCACCGTCGCAGCTGAAGAATGAGCCTGCGGCCATCGTGGATGCGGCCAGCAGGCCGCGGATTCGGTGGTTCACGGTGCCTCCTCTGATTCGCCCGTTCCCGGTCGACGTTGATGTGGCGGCTGCGGCGGTGGCGGGTACGGGGGCGCGAGCTGGATCGGCACCGTCGGATCGTCCGACCCGGTCCGGCCCAGTGCCCGGGCCACATTCCGGTTGCGTGCGATGATCAGCTCCGCGTCCGCCCGGAGCCGGTTCGCGGTCGCCTCGAACTGCCGATCCACCTGCGCCATCGCGGCTTCGCGGCGCTCGCGTGCTCGGCTGATCGCCAGCCAGACCTGTTCGGCCTGGGAGAACTCCCAATGCGTGTCCGCGTGCTTGTGGGCTGCCGCGGTCCGCTTGGCGGCCGCTCGGCCGAACTGCTGGGCGGCCGGCTCCTGCCGGAAGTAGCCGGCCAGGCTCGCCACCACCCCGGTGGCGATGTACAGCACGAGAAAGAGCAGCGCCGACAGGTACAGCTCTGGGTCCGGCCCGCCGGTGCCCAGGCCGTCGGTGACGGCGCCGCCGTCGGTGGCGAACGTCGAGGCGCCGGCGCTTCCGCTGGCCGGCTCCAGGACCAGCCGTACGACGAACGCGGTCCCGCCGAGCATCGCCCAGGTCCCGCCGAGCACGAGCGCCAGCGTCTTCGAGCCGGTGATGTTCCGCGGGTTGAGTGTGGCCCGAGCCTGGAGCCCGGCGTAGTGGGCGAGAGTCAGCGCGACCAAGGCGAACCCGACGACCGCGATCGTCACCATCAGCGGCGGAACGTTCAGCACCAGGATCAGCACCTGGTAGAAGGTCACCACGTCGACGCCGCCGGCGGCCAGCAGGACCAGCCAGAACAGGCCATGCGTCCAGGACCGCCCGGCGATCTGCGAGAGGTCGCCATGGATGACGCGGCGCGCCGGCCGCGCGGTGGGCTCGATCATGGCCGGGGCTCCCTCGGCGGGTCGGTTTCACGGGGGTCGTAGATCGGGGTCTCCGGATCACTCAGCTGGTCGAGCGCGTTGGTCACCGCGGCGTCCATATCGGACAGCTGGCTGCGCGTGTTGCGGCTCATCGTGACGGCCCGGTCCAGATAGGGCCGGACCAAGACCTCAAGCCGGTCGAGCCGGTCCATGTATCCGTCGTGCCGGGCATGCAGGCCGGCCTTGACCTCGTCGATGGAGTGCAGGATGTAGTCGTCCACGGCCTGCCGGAACCGGACGTCTTCCGGGTCGGGCGCCTGGTCGCCGATGTGTTCCCGCAGGCTGTCGATGATCGGGGTGAGGTCGATGGTGTATTCGACTGGCTCCCGGGAGAGCTGTTCGAGTTCGGCCATGGCATGCCGCAGCGGGCGGGGCATGCGTGGCCGGCGGTTCCACCGCGGAATCAGCGGTATCCTCATCGCGTCACTCCTCGGTGGGTGGCATCCCGGCCGGAGCCGGAAGGGTGATGACGCCGTCCTGGCAGGTCGCGTCGACCCACGAGGGAAGCGTCAGGGAGACGATCGGCAGGGCCGTCGAGAGATTGCGGCCGTCCGGATGGGTCTGCACGACCGCGTCCCAGTAGGACGCGATCCGCAGCACGTAGTAGTCGGCCAGGCGACGGGCGCCGGCCTGGACCAGGGCGAACTCGTGGTCGATCCGAGCAGTCGCCGTGGTGATCGCCTGGCGGCGGCCGTCCGCTGCGGCCTCGCACCGGGCCAGTTCGGCACGGGCCGCGGCGATCCGCTGATCGCGCATCGCGGCGCGGCGACCGTGTAGCACCGGCGTGCCGGTCAGCGGGAGTTCCTGGTAGTTGCGCGGCTGCAGCTCGGACTCGGTCAGTTCGGCCTGTTTCTCGGTCAGGGCGGTCCGGGCCCGTTCGATCATCTCCAGGTCCGTGTCGAGGGCGCCACGCAGCCGGGCGATCTCGTCCCGGGTCTCGGTGATCCGGGTGAGGAAACGCCGGTGCTGCTCGTTGATCCGGTACATCCCCGCGTGGCTCAGCTCTTCCTGGTACGGGGTGCTGACCCGGGCCTGGGCCTCGAGCTGCTCGGTCAGCGTGGTGAACGACGGGATGCGCTTGCGCCCGTCCCGCCGGCCACGCCGGGTGTCGGTCTTGCGATCGCGGGGCGCGTACGGGATCGGCTCCGGTGCGTTCGCCGCCGTGGGCTGTCGCCGCCACCTCATGCCGCCGTACCACCCTTCTCCGGCGCGCATCGGGTTCGCGCGTCGATCAGCCAGCCGAGCAGTTCAGCCTCATGCCCGGCGACGATCTCGCGGAGCGTCGACGACTGGCGCCGTACGTCCTGCCGGGTGGCCTCGCCGGGCACGCCGCTCTCCGGCACCGGCGTGTCGGTATGGGCCAGCCGGTGCACGGCCGACACCAGCCGGCCCTTGCCGGCCAGCGTCTCGCTGTCCTGCCGGCCGGTGTCCGCCGTTCGCAGCGCGTCGGCGATCCGGGCGCGGGTCTTGGCGTCACCGGCACCCAGCGTCACCGCCATCAGCACGACCGCGTTGGCCTGCCGGATCCGGTCGGTGAGAGTGGTGAGCATCGCCTCGTAGACCTCCCTCAGCTCCGGCGAGTCCTGCAGACCCGGAACCGGCCCGAGCGCCGAGCCTCGTACCGGTGGTGTGGCGCCGGCGTCGCCCCGGCGCTGCGCGATGGCCCGTAGGTCGTCGACGGCGGCGGCGACGTGGTCGATCGGCCGGCCGGTGGCCGGCGGGAGCGTTCCCGGCTTTGCCGGACCACTGATGACGTACGGCCGGACGTCCTCGTCCACCCGCGCGGCCAGCCTGTGCTGATCGACCAGAGCCACGGCGAGCCGGCGCTGCTCCTGGGCGGTCGTGGTCAACCCGGCGGCCAGGTGTTCGGCCATGCTCTCGAGCGCCTCGGCGATCACCTGCCGCTGCTGCGACCGGTGACGCCGGCCTACGATGAACGAGGCGGCCATGATCAGGACCGTGATCCCGGTCAGCGTGGCGGCCGTTTCCGGCGCCGCGAACGGCCAATTCATCACGCCGCGTCCTTCCGAACCTCGTGGTGTCGCTGTCCGCCCTTCTCTGACGGACCGGGGAATCTCAGCTCAACCGAGCTGGGACATCGCTGCGTTGAGCTGGGCGCGCAGGGCGTCCACAGTGGGGTCGCCGGCCGGCAGGTGGTCGAGTGCCGCCCGCATCCGCGTGGTCGCGGCCGTCGCGGCGGCCACGTCCCGCCGTTGAACGGCGGCCATCATCTCGCTCATGATCTCCATGAGCTCGATCGCCGGATGCTGCGCCGGGCCGAACCGGTGATCGGCCTTCATCGCCGCCACCTGCGCGGAGACGTCCGGCATGAGGCTCATGTCCTGCCGGTCGGCGGCGATCCGCACCGACAGCCCATTGCGCAGGGCCGGCCAGAGCGCGGCGTAGGAGGAGTCCCGGGGTGGCGACATCGCGTCCAACTCGGCCAGCGCTGCCGCCGGGTCGGTGCCCGGCTCGTCGCCGAGCGCACCGGCGGCGTATGCCATTGCCCGCAAACCGTCGAGACTGCCGTGATCATCCGGGTCGTCCTCGGCGCCGGCCAGCATGCTGATCACCCGGGACGTGCCGACGCGCTGCCCGACCAGCGTCGCTTCGATCACCCGCAGGGCCAGGAACCGGGCAGCGGCCGACCGGTCGGCGGTTGAGCCGCTGGACGCTTCCAGATCGGCGAGGGCGTCCATGAGTGTCTGCGGCCGGTGGTCGAACTGGTAGCTGCGCCCGTACGCCACTGCCCGGCCGAGCAGGTCCCCCTCGGCGGTGAGCCGGGCGATCACCGTCGGCAGCCGCTCGGCCGGCATCTGGATGAGAACACTCAGGACGTGGTTGGTCATGTTGGCTTCTGACGGACGCGTCCGTCAGAAGACAGGTATGACAGATCTCCAGGCGATGATCGACCGCACGTCCGCAGCGATCGTCCAGGTGGGCGCGTCCGATGACGCCGCCTGGCGGTTCGCGCGCTGCTGGATGCTCGCGACCCGGTTCGGCCAGGACCGGGCGGACGCCGACCTGGCCGCCGCCCTCGCCGATTTCGACGAACTGCCGGCCGATTTCCCGGGCCGGCCGAAATTGGCGTCGATCCTGGTCACCAGCATGATTCAGGCGCAACAGTCGAGTGACCCCCGGGCCGCGGCGCTGACCGCGGTGGCGAATGAGGATCCCCGGCCGCTCGGAGAGTGGCCGGCAACCGCGGCCGCGGTGCGGGCCCGATCACTGCTGGAGGCGTCGATGCACGGCGGTCCGGGGTTCAATGTCCGGGCCGCCATTCAGGAACTCGAGGGTCTCGCCGCGACCGCGGCCGGCGTGCGCCCGCAACAGGACCTGGTGGAGACCGCCCGCGTCGGGCTGACCATGCTCCGCGACTTCCACGACGGCAGTCCCAGCGAAGTGATCAAGTCACCCGGGCGGATCCGCGAGTTTCTGACGACGCTGGAGGACAGCGGGATCGGCGACACCTCGAAGATCCGGATCAGAGCCACGGCCATGGCCGCGATGGCCGAGGCGTACGCCGCAGCGATTCGGGGCGACTTCACCTTGTTCGCCGCCGAGATACGCAACGCTCAGCAGATCATCGGTGGCCTGCCGCCGGGTGACCCGGCCCACCGCCAGACGGCCGACCTCATCAAGAACCTCGGTCCGATCCTGGACCTGAACGACACGCTCACCACCGCCGCCACCACCGGCACAACCGCTACGCCGTCGCCGAACGCGGATCAGAATCTGGCGACGCTGCGCGACCAGGCCGCGGCGCAAGGGCTGGCGCCGGCCGAGCGCGCCGTGCGTCTGCACACCCTCGGCTTCGCCGAGATGGGCTACGGGTACGACTCGGACGCCATGCTCGACTCGGCCGTCGATCATCTGCGCGAGGCAGTCTCGCTGGCCGGGGAACACGACCATCGACTGGTCTTCTACCTGTCCACTCTGGGGACCGCCCTACTGCGCCGGGTGGAGATGCTCGCCGGCCGCGCTGACCTGACCGAGGCGATCCAGCTGCTGGAGAAGGCGCGGGCGATCGCCGGTTCGGATCTGCACGGGCACTGGACCACCCTGAGCAACCCGCTGGCGCACGCCTACCGTCTCGCCGGGCAGCGGGTGCGGGGCCGCGAGGTGGCCTTGTCCGGCCTGCGGGGACACGCGTGGAACGTGCTGCTCCAGGCGGACACCGCGGCCGCCCAGGTGGCCGCCCGGAACGCGGCCGGAGACGCCATGGACGTCGCGTCGTGGTGCATCCAGGACAACGATCCCGAGTCGGCGGCGATGGCCCTGGACGCCGGCCGAGCCCTGATCCTGTACGCCGCCACCGAGACCCGGGAGCTGGCTGTTCGCCTGGTTGACGAGGGCCGGCCCGACCTGGCCGAGCGGTGGCTCGCCACGGCCGGTGACGCTTCCGAGGTGCCCGGTGAGCTGCGGCGCGAGGTGATCAGCGCGATCGCCCACATCCCCCTCGACGCGGCCGGGACCGCCCAGGCGCCCCTGGACGCCGGTTCGGTGCGCCTGCTGGCGCCGCCCGACCTCAACGAGGTCCGGGTGGCGCTCACCTCACTCGGCGCCGACGCCCTCGTCTACCTGATGCCTGGCCGGGAGCGCTCCGGGGCGGCGGTGATCGTGCCGGCCGCGGAGCCGCCGACCTGGCTGATGCTGCCTCAGCTGGTCCACGGCTGGGGAGCTGACTTCGACACGTTCCTGACCGCGACCACGCGGACCAGTCAGCGCCGTGACCTGACCGCGTCGGCCCCCATCGGCACGCTGGAAGACCTGTGCGAACGGGCCTGGACGGCGGCGATCGGCCCGGTCCTCGCCCGCATCCCGGACGCGTCCAGGATCGTGCTGATCCCGATGGGGGAGCTGGTCCGGATCCCCTGGCACGCCTCCCGCCGGACGGTCGACGGCCGGTTGCGCTATGCGATCGAGGACGCGACCTTCTCGTACGCCCCATCGGCGCGCCTGCTCTGCGACCTGGCCTGGCGAGGCGCCGCGCCGGCCGCGGAACGATGCCTGATCGTCGCCGACCCGGACACGGCCGGCGCTGCCGCCGAACTGAGCGCGGCCCGGGACGAGGCGTGGGCGATCCGGGAGGCCTTCTACCCGGCGGCCCGCTACGTAGGCCGTCTTCCCGACGGCTCCACCGCTCCCGAGGGCCCCGGCACCCGGAAGGACGTGACGGGTTGGCTGGCCGACGCCAGCGAGGCGGGTGCGCTGTTGCACCTGGCGTGTCACGGCGTGGTCGAGCCCGGCACGGACACCGCGGACACGTCCTACCTGCTGCTGTCCGGCGGCGAACGCCTGTCGGCCGAGGAACTCGTGTCGTCGGCGGCCGGCGTCGGCCGCCCGATCGCCTTGGCGGTGCTGGGCGCGTGCAGCAGCGGGGTCTGTGGCCGCGGGGACGACGAGGCGTTCAGCCTGAGCACGACGTTGCTGGCCAACAACGTGGCAACGGTGGTCGGCACCCAGTGGAGCGTTCCCGACGCGGCCACCTCGGTCCTGATGTTCATGTTCCACCACTACCTGCGGCAGGAGAACCTGCCACCGGCCGAGGCCCTGCGCCGGGCCCAGCTTTGGATGATCGCCCCGAACCACCGGCCGCCCGCCACGATGCCGGCCCAGCTTCGGGCCCTGACCACCCGATCGGAGCCGGCGCCTCCCACCGAGTGGGCGGCGTTCGTCCATTTTGGACGTTAGTTGGGGTCGGCTACCAGCCGAGGTGGACAAAACCCGCCCAGCCGGTCAGGGATGTGTCGTCACCGGCGGTGCGCATCTCACGCTGGGCGGCTCTCAGCGCCTCGTGCGGCCGGCGGCCGTGGGCGGCCAGATGGTCGTGGAAGCTGACCATCAGCCGGGCCGTCGCGCGGTCCGGGACCGGCCAGAGGGAGCCGATCGCGCTGGTCGCGCCGGCCACGAGGAACGCGGTGGACAGGGTCACCGCCTCGTCGTAAGCGCGGCCGGCGCGGTGGGTCGTGCAGGCCGCCAGCGAGACCAGTCCGGGCGAACGGCCGGCCGGGCGGGCCGCGGCAGCTCGCATGAGCTCCTCGGATGAGACGCGCGTGCCGTCCGACAGCAGCAGGTAGGACGAGGCCGGACCGTCGGCCCGGATGACGCCGTGGCAGGCCAGGTGGAGGACGGTGGCGGGCGGGGCGCCGGTTGCGGTCAGCCAGGCGAGGACGTCCTCCGGGGTGCCGCGGCCGTCGGCGGTGACGGCCGGTCCGTCGGGGCGGCCGCAGTACCGGCCCGCGGCGTAGTGCGTCCGGAAGATCGTGCTGGCCTCGGCTCCGGCGTGCGGCAGAGCCTGGTCCCGGTCGCCGGTGTCGGGGTTGCCGATCACCAGCCCGGCTCCGTTGAGCGGCGGGACCGTCCGGCGGGCGACCTCGACCAGCAGCCGCGCCGAGGCGATGTAGGAGAACGCGGCCTCGTCGATCGCCCAGCGGCCGTTGCCGTATGTCGCGTGCCAGGGCACTGTGGCCAAGGCCCCGCTGGGCACGAGCACGAGATGCGGTGCGCCGGTGTGGGCGGGGCGCCAGTGGTCGAGCAACGGTCGGATCGCCGCGTCCCAGCCCGTCCGGCACACCTCGGCGAGGGAGCTCCCGACCGCGGTGCTGTCGGGCACCGGGCTGATTTCCCGGACGGCGACGGCCTGTTGCACGGCTGACGGCACGGCCCAGTCGCCGGTGAGCGCGGGCAGGTCCAGAGCGTCGACGCTGCCATCCCTGGCAACGATGAGGGCAAGCCCGGAAGCGCCGTCCAGGCCGGGGCACAGATACACCAACGCGTCGGCGGCCATGGCGGTCAGCGCTTCGCCGAGGTCCTCGATGGACGGCGGGTCGAGCAGCCGCGCCTGCTGTCCGAGGACAGTCAGCGTCCGGAAGCGGGCGTCGCCGGGAATCGCCGGGGCGGCGTCCCGCCAGCGCGTACTGGCCCCGTCCGGCACGGGGTCCTGGGTCCACTGGGCGGCGAGTTCGGTTTCGCCCGCCCGGCGCAGGAGATCGGGGACGGTCGCGGCCACGGTCGCGGCGTGCAGGACGAGCCCGCGGCCGGTCTCCAGCGCCGACCAGGCGCCGGCGCGGTCGCCGGCGTCCAGAGCCACGTGGGCCAACCGGAGCGCCTCGGACGCGGTGGCGCGGGCGGCGACCATCGCGTCCTGGGTTCCGGACTGCAGGAGCACCTGCCAGGCCCGGGCCCGCAGCGCCGCCCGGCCGGACTCGACCGCGGCGTTCAGGTCCCCGGCGGCGGCGAGCGCCGTGCTGAGGGCGAACCCGACCTCGGCGGCACCGCGTTGCCCCGGCTCATCGCTCGCCAGCTGGTGGGCCTCACGCAGCGTTCGGACGGCGCGGCCGAGATCGTCCGGACGGGACTCACGCTGGTACAGGTCGAGCAACGCCATGCCGTACCCGGTCAGGAAGCGGGCGCGGAGCAGGTGACCGGCCGGTTCGCGCAGGGCGGCGGCGAGGAGATCGGTGCCTTCGCGGACGAGATGCGGAGCGTCCTGGACGCGGCCGGCCAGGAGCATGGTGCTGCCCGCGCTCAGTCGCATCAGGGCCGTGAAGGGGGCGCTGGGCGGCAGACCGGCCAGCATCTCGCGGGCGTACCGGACGGCCTCGGTCCAGTCGTCCGGCTGCCCCGTCGCCCCGGCGCGCATGGCGTACCCGCCGGCCAGACCGCGCAGCGCCTGGACCCGCCGCGGATCGCCGGGCGGCGCGGCGGCCAGCACGCCGGTCAGGAGCTCCAACGTGCCGGCCGGGGGAGTCTCGTTCGTGGCCTCGCACCACAGGATCCGGGCCTGGGCCAGGCTGAGGTCCAGTTCGTGCCGCTGGGGATCATCGGGCACCTCGTTCCGTACGTCGTTCAGCAGGTCGAGGCTCCAGCGGAGGTCGGCCAGGCTGCCGCGCATCTCATACCGCAGGATCAGCGCGTTGGCCACCGAGGCGGCCATCGCGACCCGGTTGAGGTCGTCGCGGCTGGTCTCTCGAAGCGCCTTGTAGGCCTGGTTGATCGCGGTGTCCACGGCTGCCGGGTCGCCGCCGACGTAGTAGGCGAGTGCGGACGCCGCCGTGGCGAGTTGCGTGGCGGCGGCCGCTCGAATCTTGGGTGGCGTGCTGCCGCCCGCGACGATCCGGCCGAGCATGTCGACGGCCCGGTCGGCGGCGATCGGGCCGGCGCGTCCTGCCTCCGCGCTCACGATCGACAGGTAAGCCAGGTGGTAGCCCACCTCCGCCCATTCCGGCGACCGCTCGGGCAGCCGGGCGAGCGTCTCGGCCGCGGCCGCCTCGGCCGCGGCGGCATCCCGGTCGGAGCCGGATCGGCGGGCCCGTTCGGCCAGCAGCCGGACGAGTCGCGCGTCCACGGATCGGCGAAGCTGAGGATTGACCTGCGGCCCGACCGCTGCGAGGTCGGCGAGGATCGGTTCGATATCGGCCATCCGGTCACCGGTGATCGCCGCGAGGTCGAGCCGGGCGGTCGCCCGCACCGCGCGGGCCTCGGCGATCAGATCCGCCTCGGTGGCCGGGTGCCCGATCAGACGGCCGGCCTCCTCGGCCGCGGCGCGCAGCTCGGCCGGGTCGGATCGCTCGCCGGCGACCGCGCGGCGGAAATGCGCGACCATCAGCAGGTAATGCCACTGTGGCTGCAACGCCGTCGGCACCGACCCGAGGCCGACCGTCGCCGACAGGTCGATGACGCTGTCCAGCTCGCCCGCCGTGGCGGCCGCACCGGAGTTGATGACGGCGTCGGCGTAGGACATCGCCAGCATCGGATATCCCGATCCCTCCTCCCACCCGGTTCGCAGGATCCTCAACGCGTGCCGGTGATCCGCGACGTTTCCGCCGGCCCGGAAGCGTTCCTCGTGGAGCGAGCCGAGCCGCAGCCACAGGGAGGGCCGGTCCGGCCATCCGATGTCGAGCAAAGCCCGGAAGGCCCGCTCGGCCGCGTCGAAGTCGTCCGCCCGGTGGTGCCGGGCGAATCGGCCGAAGAGGTTGTCGCCGAGCACGTTCGTGAGGGCGAACCACTCGGGCCCGCCGGGCGGGAGGCGACGGATCGTCCGGGTCCCGAGGTCGATCGCGCGGTCGAGGTCACCGCCGGAGTCGCGGTTCTGCAGCGCTTCCGCCAGCAGTTGGACCAGCGCGGTCTCGAGTCCGGCCCCGCCCGGCCGGTCGGAGCGGAGCAGGGCCAGCGCCCGGTCGCAGGCGCCGATGATCCGGTCGAGGTCGTCCGGCGCCGACCGGCGGCCGGGGACGAGGGCGGCCTGGCCGCACCGGAGCCACCGCAACCATGCGAGGCCGTACCAGGCCAGCGGATCGTCGTCCGGCTCGGCGGGCTCGGCGATGGCTCGGTCGATCAGCTCGGGCGGAGTGTCGAAATCATAATCGAGAGAATTCTCGTCCACGTCACTGTTCTGACGGACGCGCGCTGTCCGTCAGAGCCCTCTGGGAGATGACTTTGGCGGAGACCGACCGCATCGGCGTGTTCCAGCGGTTCGGTGTGGCCGGCCGGCGAAAGGGAGGGTCCGCATGCCGGACGAGGAGGATCTCGCGCGATGGCTCGTCGACCGGAACGCCCGGTGGGCGGCGCTCGCGGTGAGCGCCGCCGACGGCCGTGAGCGGCTGGGCATCGCACTGGGTGCGCTCGGGGATCCGATGGCGTTCGCCCGGGCCGCGGTGGCCACGCTGAGGCTCAACCGGATCGCCGAGGAGCTGGCCGATCCCGATTGCACCGAGCTGGCCGGGAAACGCCTGACCGAGTGCCTGCGGGTCGCCGCGGCGCTGCCCGCGGTCGGGTACGGGTTCGAGGCGATCCGGGACGCGGTGCGGGATCTGCGGGACGCGGATCGCCGTATCGAGGCCCTCACGCTGCGGCACCGGGCGACGCGGGCCGACCACGCGGGGCGGCTGGGCGAGGGGCGCAGCCTGCGGGAGCAGGCGCTGCCGAGGGCGCCGGCCGGGTCGTACCTGGAGGCAGTTCTGCTGATCGAACTGGATCGGATGGCCGAGGCGTGGCGGGTGCTCGACGACCTCGATCTGCCCGACCCGGTCGCCATGGCGGAGCTGAACATCCTGGCTGGGCGGCCGGAGAAGGCCCGGGAGATCCTCGCCCTGGCCCCGGCGTTGCCGCCCGAACCGACCTGGTCGGACCTCGGCCGCCGCGCCGGCATCGCGCTCGACCTGGGCGACGTCGAGGCGGCCGACGATCTGGCCGGGCGGGCGGTCGCCGCGTTCGAGCGAGCACCGGTGCCGAATGACTACTATCGCGCGCTGGCCGGCGATCATGTGGCCGTCGCCGGGATGTACCACGTCGCCGTCCGGACCCGGGTGGAGCTGGGTGACGTCGGGGGCGCGTTCGGACTGGCCGACCGGGTGCGGGCGGCGATCACACAACCGGGCCGGAGCCCGGCGATCCGCGGCGCCGAAGCCCGCCTGGGTGCCACTCATGAGCGACTGGCCGCGGCCGCGCTGCGCGGTGCCGAGCCCCGGCACGCCGACGTGGCCGCCGAGGTCGTGGCGGCCGAGTCAGCCGTGGACCGGGTGTCGTCGGGCTCGCCGGTCGGGTGGCCGGCCGGGCCGAGCCTGGACGAGATCCGGCAGTCGCTGCCCGCCAACGCCGCGCTGCTCTACTACCAGTCGTTCGACCGGGACCTGCTCGTCTGGGCGGTCCGTCGCGACGGGGTCGTTTGCCGCCGGCGGAACCTGTCGCGCCGTGACCTGGCCCGGGCGGTCCGCGAATTGCACTCGGCGTGCGCCGATCCGGCCGCCGACGGTGACCGCGTCCCGGATCTGGCGGCCCGCCTGGCGGTCGACCTCATCGAGCCGGTGGCCACGGCGCTGACGGGAATCGACCGCCTCTTCGTGGCGCCGCCCGGGAATCTGATGCTGCTTCCGTTCGCCGTCCTGCCGCTGAACCGGGTCGCGTTGGCCGAGCACTTCGTGCTGTCCGTGCTGCCGTCGGCCGCGCTGCTGACCCGGTCCGAGGCCGGCCGGCGGCTCGACACCGGCAAGGCGCTGCTGGTCGGCGATCCGCAGTACGCCGATCTGCCGCGGCTGCCCGGCACCGGGGTCGAGGTCCGGGCTATCGCGAGCCGGCTCCCCTCCGCGCTGGTGCTGGCCGGGCCGGCCTCGACCAGCGAGGCGTTCGCCCATCACGCGGTCGGCCGATCCATCGTCCACCTGGCCACCCATGGCGCGGTCGACGAGTTGCGGCCCTACCTGAGTGAACTGGCTCTGTCCGGAGCGGATCGGCTCACGCTGCCGGACCTGGCCGCGCTGGACCTGGATGTCGACCTGCTGGTGTTGTCAGCCTGCCACACCGGCAGGGGCCGGGCGACCGCCGGCGGGGACGTGCTCGGCCTGACCCGGGCGGCGCTCGCGGCCGGCGTCCGCCACCTGATCGTGTCGCTCTGGCCGGTCGATGACATCTCGGCCTGCCTGCTGATGACCACGATGTACCGGCGGCTGACCCGCGGCCACACCGTCGCGGAGGCATTGGCCTGTGCTTCCCGGGACTTGCGTGCGATGGACGACAGCCGGCGCGTCGCCGCCTACGCCCGGTTGGCCGACGCACGCCACGCCAGCCGGGTGCGCGACGTGGAGGCGGTCGAGACGCACGTCCCGGCCGGCCACAGCCTCCCGCCCGCGCACTGGGTTCCGTTCATCCACATCGGAGTATGACGATCTCATCCGCCCTGCGTCGGTGGCCCGGCTCTCCGGGCTTCGGCGAGCTCCATCTCGCGCAGGGCCGCCAGCCGACGATCGAGATCGGCCAGCACCTCGGCCGGATCGGCACCACCAGCCAGTCGTGCGTGCACCGCGGCACGCAGCTCGCGCACCAGTACGTCGTGCAGGTCGTCGCTGGGCAACCACATGGCGGTCAGCGGCCGTTGCGGGCCCGCGCGGTCCGCAACGGCGATCTGGCCGGATCCGTCGCGCGGACGTGCCGCCGTGACGGCCGGCTGGTGGGGCGCTCGCCGGCCATCGCCCCCAGGTCCGTCTCAGTCATCGCCCTCACCCTTCCGATGCTAGCCCTCCCAGCGTTCTGACGGACGGTCCAGAGAGCCGTCATTCTCGGTGCTCGGTGACTGCGGCGGCCGGGAGAGCAGGGTCACCACGACGGCGATGATCCGGTCGAGCCGGTCGGGGTCACCGATCAGGCTGATCACCTGTTCGGGGCCGGTTTCGCCGGCGTCCGGCGTCCGGTCCAGGCCGTCGGAGCAGGGCACGCCGCCGAACACGGCGTGCAGCACCTCGGAAACGGCCTCATCCGGTTCCTGGCCCCGCCCGATGCGGATGTCAAGGAGCTCGATGGCGCGGGCGGCGAGCTCATTGAGCAGGGCGTCGGTGCGCTCGTGGAGCGCGACGACGACCGGTTCCGGTTCGGCGTGCGTGCCATCGGCACTGCGGGACGGGATCCAGACCGGTGCGCTCTTGCGGCCGATCGGGCGCTCGACGTTCTTCTCGTACCAGGTGGTGCGCCGGCGCATGGCGTTCAGCACGATCTCGACCTCCTGAGAGACCACGGCCTCGGTCGCCGTGTGGTCGCCGGTGTGCGCGGCTCGCCGCTCGGCCCAGGAGGTGAGCGGCCACAGCGAGGAGCCGGCCGTCGCGTCATTACCGGACCACTCGAGGATGGCGACGGCCAGTTCCAGGCGCCAGCTGTCGTGACCGAGCTCGTCGGCCAGCCAGCGCGGGACGCGGGGGCGCTGCGGGGCGCCACGCTCGCCGCGGCGCTTGCGGTAGCCGTCCACCGTGGCCGGGCGCAGCCGCAGGGCGAGCCAGCCTTCGAGATTGTCGATGGGTGTGACAGCCCGGGCGAAGAGATGATCCAGGACCGCGTCGAGATCATGGTGATAGCGATCCAGGCACTCGGCGGCCAGCCCCTGGAGCCCGACGGCGCATCGGAGGTGGCCGCGCCGGAGCTCGAGCGGTCTGGTCAACCGCAGGAACAGCAACGGACCGGCGATCGCGCCGGCACCCGCACGCAGGTGACGCCGCCGTTCGGCGTCGGCGGTCCGGAATTCCTCCGCGAGGATGCCCTCGCGAGCCAGCCGGCGGACCTCGTCCGCCGCGCCGAACGACCTCGAATCGGCCACGGCAACTCCTCTGATGTCGGCGTTTGCCCTGATCGTGGAGATCAGCGGAGATCAAACGGGGACATCGCGTGAGTCGTACGTGGAAGTACGTATGCGGCAGGCGGGCCGCCTGCCGCATACGTACGAGGGGTTGGGCTCAGGACATCTGGCTGGGCCGGGGCCCTGAATTCAGGTCGAGCACCACACTCGACGTGACCGCACCGTTGAGGAATACGGTCACCGTGTCCCCCGCGTCCCCCGCGGGGTCGTGGAGGGTCAACTCCACCGACGTGCCGTTGGTCATCGCGTCGCGGACCAGCCGGGCGACGCCCTCGGCGTCCGCGTCGGCGATGCCCCACTCCTGGGTGCCGATGATGAGCTTCTTGGTCATGCGTCTACTCCTTCGATCGAGAACGTGAACGTGAAATCCTGGGGGTGCCGCTGGTGGCGCCCGAGGCCGAACTCTTCCTGGGCGAGCAGCGAAGTGCGGTAGAGCCCGATGCTCCGGCCCACGACTCCGGTGAGCAGCTCGTAGGCCGTGTTCACCAGCACTGCCGCGCCCCCGGCGACCGCGACCGCCACCGCGGCCTGCGGCGCGGCCATCGCGAGGCCGGCGACCTGAGCGCCGGCCGCCTGCACCACCGGGCTGGTGAGCTTCCGCTCCAGCAGCGCGCTGAGGGCGAGGCTGTCGGTGGTGTCGCGGGAGACCCACACGGCGATGTCGAGGAAGTCGGCCGCGGGTCCGTGATAGATCAGCACATCGTCGAGGGGGAGCCGCTCGTCGTCGCGGACGTTGCTGAACCGCATCGTCTCGGCGTGGTAGGCCGGCACGCCGCCGGTGCCGTTGGTGAGGACCATCGCGTCCACCCGGATGTCGGCACTGCCCAGCGCCCGGTTGCGATGGACGATCAGCTCACCGATGCGCACGGCGACCCGGCCGGGCGTGGCGCCGCGCGGCGACAGCAGGCGTACCGGCTGCTCCGGCCGGTCGTCGATGAGGAACGACGCCGTCTCCGCCTCCGGTGGCGGGGTCGGGCTCACCACGAAATCGATCGGGACGACGTCGTAGCGGACGCGCGACGGCGGCGCGTCGCCGACCTCCCGGCTCGTGCCGGTGGCGATCTGGGCGAGCAGCCGTTCCAGCTGGGAATCGTCCCCCGCGCGCACGGCGCCCGAGCGTGCACCCTGCTGGCGTAGCACACCGACGTCGACCGGCCCGTCGCTGATCAGCACGATTACTGTCTCTGGCCGAGCGACTGTGGTCTCGACGCCCTCCGGCCAGGTCACGGCGACTCCCGCGAGTCGCTCCCGATCCTCGTCCCAGCCGTACGTGTAGGTCGCGCCCGGAGCTAGCCGGATGCCGCCGGGGTCGGCCGCGGTCAGCGGTGCGATCCGCGACGCGATGCCGATGTCGACTAGCGAGACGAACATGGCCTGGTCGCCGTCGTTACGCAGCCGGATGTAGATGCGCTCCGCACCGTACGCGAAAAGCAGTGACCCGTTGAGCGCGAGCGGCTCCTCCCGGCCGTCACGCACCAGCCCCCACTCGACGTGCACGTCGTGCGTCAACGGCCGCTGCGGGTCGCCGGCGAGGCGCCGCAGGGCGGTGGCCTGGGCGATGCGCTGGAGGTTGGCCATGACCGAGCCGATACCGAGCGCGGTTGCGGGATAGGGCGGGTGCAGCGGGCCGTCGTCGTCGTGCACCGCGAGGTGGCCCTGCTCGTCGGCGACCACCGCGATGGTGGCGTCCGGGTCGGGCCGCAGGAGCGGGCGCAGGCCGATGGCCTTGGTCAGTTCGGCGGCCGCGGGATGGTCGAGCGGGAGCCGCACCGGCAGGGCGGAGGCGGCCGCTCGGGTGCGGTGGGCGCGGGCATCGGCCGGAACCGGCTGCCCGGTCACGGTGAGGCGTAGTTGCGCCGTCGCCGAGGTCGGCTGGAGACGGTCGACAGTCGCGGTGCCGATCGGCGGTCCGTCCTGCGGTCCCGTGGCGGCGGCCGGCATGATCGTGAACTCGTCGCCCCGCTCGACACCGAGCAGCGGCGCGCCGAGCAGCTGGATCCGGTCCGGCGCGACCGCGACGACCGGCAGTGAGCTCAGCGCATCCAGGTCGGTCGTCTCGAACGGAGCCCGAGCGGAAGGGCCCTCCGCCTCGGGCCGTTGCACCGGCTGAAACTCCTGCACGTCCCGGCGGACCGCGTCGATCAGGGTCGACCAGTTGACCCGCAGGCTCTGATTGTCGCGCAGCGACCGGGACAGTGCGTCGGTGAGCAGCCCCATCTCCACTCCGTCGCGGTTGGTGCCCTCCCAGGCCGACTCGGACGGCGAGCAGGCCACCACCCGGACCGCGTGCGGATTGCTGATCAGGGAGCGCTGGTCGATCGCCAGGCCACCGTCCACCATCCGGGCGTTGTGCCGCCGGATCGAGTCGTAGGTGATCCGCACGCTCGGCGGGCGCAGCAGCGCCTTGACCCGCATCGCGGTCTGCCTGGACATGTGTGCGGCATGGCAGCAGTCGAGGATGACCGTGGTGTTGAGCGCGACGTTCGTCAGCCGGGCGAGCCGGACGGACAGTTCGACGCCGGTGATGCCGCGGAAGTCGTCCTCGTCGGAGTCGTTGTAGTCGTCCGGCACGATGAACTGCAGGTCGGGCCCGTCCACGGCCCGGGCCCGGCCGCCGTGGCCGCTGTAGTAGAGGACGAACGCATCATCCGGGCGCGCGTCCACGATGAGCTTCTCGTACGCGTCGAGGATGGCCTCGCGGGTGGCGGCCGGCGTGACCAGCCGCTCGACCTGGAACCCCCGCGGTTCCAGAGCAGCCGCCATCGCCTCCACGTCGTTGAGCACTCCGCTCAGGCCGTTGGTCTCAGAACCGATCAGGAGGGCATGTCGTGTCATGCCTGCCTCTGACGGACCGCTACGGGAACAGGTTGTCCCGCCGTGCCTTCGCTGTCGCCTCGACCTGGCCGTGTACCTCCATTTTCCGGTAGACCTGGTGGAGTTGGGTCTCCGTGGTCCGGCGGGTGACCCCGCGGGCCTTGGCTATCCGGGAGGCGTCCAGGCCCTGGCACAGGAGTCGTAGCGTCTCGAGTTCGGCCTCGGTCAGCCCGTACGGCCGGTCGGCCAGGTCGAGGCCGAACTGCCGGGCCAGCCGGACCACGTTGGCCCGGAGCGGCTCGGCGCCGAGCCGCTCGGCCTCCCGGTGTGCCTCCAGCAGTGGCTCGCGACCCTCGATGCGGCCTGCCGCCGTGGCCTGCCGCCATCGCGCGTAGGCCGCCTCGTAGGGCCGGTCCAGCCGGGTCCATCCCTCGGCGACCTGGCTCCACAGCACCGCCGATTCGATGCCCTGCAGCCGCTGCCGTTCCGCCTGGCACAACCGGACGAGCTGGTCGGTCTCCGGCGTGGACTCCGGCGGCTGGGCCTCGAATCCCTCCCGGGCCAGCTGGTCGCCGACCGCCATGGCCCGCCGGGGATCGGTGGCCGCCAGGTCGGCCGCGCAGCGCAGACCGACTGCGCACAGCCGCAGCCGCTCCAGACTGTTCTCCCCCTCACGCAGGGCGGCCACGCCGCGCGCCACCTCCCGCACCGCCTCCGGCAGGTCGTTGTCGCCGAGCGCGACCAGTGCCCGGATCGTGTGCAGCGGGCCGAGGAACCGGGGATCGCCGTTGAGCTCGACCCCGTCGATCGCGTCGAGCAGTTCCCGAGCCTGGTCGAAGGCGCCGCGCGCGGTCTTGATCTCGGCCAGGGTCAGCCGCGGATAGATGCTCTCGGCGGGCGGCCGGTCCAGCAGCACCTCGGTGATGATCTGCTCGGCGTCGCGCCACTCGCCCAGCATGACCAGGGCGACGCTCGCGTTGTTGGCCAGAATCATGGCCTGGGTCGTGGCTCCGAGATCGAGCCTCCGTCCCTCGGCCAGACCGGTCATCGACGCCTCCGCGGCCTCCCGCAGGTTCCCGGCGTTCTCCAGGATCAAACCCAGATTTGCGTACGCCCGCAGCAGGTCCTCGATGTGCTTCTCCTCCCGGGCGATCGTGATGGCCCGGCGTAGCCGCTCGACGCCGTCGGTGAACTCGCCGAGCATGCCGCGCGCGAGGCCGGAGACGTCCAAGGCCCGGCCCTCCTCGGCCCGCGCGTCGGCATCGATCGCCACTCGCAGAGCGGCGTCGGCCATGTCGTTGCCCTCCGCGTACCGGCCGGCGTGCAGCCGGGCGAGCGCGATGGCCGCGAGCACCCGGGCCTTCACCGCCGACGGTGGCTGCCCGTCCAGCATCTCGGCGGCCTCTCGGTAGACCCGGCCGGCCTCCTGCCGGTGACCCGTCTCCCACAGGTAGTTGGCGTGCCGCTCCCGCAGATCGGGACGGTCCTCCCCGGCTTCGGCGATCGCGCTCTCGATCTCGGCGATCGCCCGATCGGTGTTGCCCGACCAGCGGGCAGCCTCGGCCGTCTCGACCAGCAGTTGCACTTGGGACAGGCCGGCCACCCCCGCCGCGCCGGAAAGCCGCGGCCACAGCTTCAGCGCCCGGTCGAACTGAACCTCCGCCGACTTGAACGCGAAGGTGCGCATCGCCTGCTGTCCGGCATGTACGGCGGACGCGAGCGCCTCCGGCCAGCTGCCCGCCTGATACCAGTGGCTGGCCAGCTCGGCCGCTGCGGAACCCTCGGCCAGGCTCAGGCTCGCGTCGGCGGACAGCGCGCGGGCCATCGCGCTGTGCAGGTCGACCCGGATGTCGCGCACTGTCGTCTGATACACCGCCTCGCGCAGCAGCGCGTGCCGGAACTGGTAGGTGTCCTCGTCGCGCCCGGCGACCAGCATCTGCCGATCGAAACACTCCTGCACGGCCGCGCCCAGGCCGTCCGGCTTGAGGCCGCTGACCAGGCGCAGCAGTCGTCGGCTCATCGCCCGCCCGGCCACCGCGGCGACCCGCAGGACCCTCAGCGCGTCGTCACCCAGACCGCTGAGCCGGGCCAGCAGAACCGACTCCAGGTCGGCCGACAACCGCACGTGCTCCGGGCTGTCCAGGGCGCCCGCCGCCATCAGCTGCTCGGCGTAGAACGGGTTCCCCTCCGACCAGACGAGACACCGCTCGACCAGGGCCGGGTCCAGCTCGTCGGGGCCGGCGTTCAGCAGTTCCTCCAGTTCCTCCAGGGTGAACGGGTGCAGCTCGGTCCGCTCGACCCGCCGGGTGAAGTCCGCGCTCGCGAGCAGTTGCCGCAACGGGTCGGTCCGGCCGAGATCGTTGGAGCGGTAGCTGCACACGAGCAGCAGGCGGCGCTCCTCGGCCCGGGCCTGCGTGAGGTGCCGCACCAGATCCAGGGTCGATGGATCGGCCCAGTGCAGATCTTCGATGATCAGCACGAGCGGGACCTCGACGTACTGCAACATCCGCCGGACGTTGACGAACACCTGCTGCGGGCCGGAGATGTGATCGCCGCGGCGATCGAAGAAGTCGTTCAGCCGGCGGTAGGCCTCGCTCTCCGCACCGAACTCCCGGCCGAAGAGCTCCAGGATCTCCAGCAACGGACCGTACGGCATCGGGTCGCCGAAGTGCTCCTCGCACGCCCCGGCCAGCACCCGGGCGCCCGACTCACGAGCCGCGGCGGCGAACCTGTCCAGCAGCCGGCTCTTGCCGATGCCAGCGTCCCCGCAGACCAGCACAGTTCTGGCCGTACCCTGCCGCACCTCGGTGAGACACCGGGCAAGGGTCGCCATCTCGGCCAGACGGCCGACGAAGTCAGCCACGGCCGACGATCTCCAGCACCGCGGCCCTCGGCCGGTCCGGTCCGATCGTCGAGCCCGGCCGTGCGCCGAAGACTGTGCCGTAACTCTGCGCTGGTCTCAGCATGGGCACACGATGACTTATCGGAGGCTCTCCCTGAACCACCGGTCAGCCGAAAGCGGGAACACCTCGGCGACGGGCGTCGGCGGTACGTCCACAACCGATGAACGATAGGCCGATGCAGTCTGCGAACGCGGGGAATCTCCCCGTACCGTCACTCCGACGGGAAGGGTCCGTACCATCTGACCATGGTGTCGGGCCTGGAGCGACGGGTCGGGCGGCGGGCGGTGCTCCTCGCCGCTGGCAGTGTGCTCGTCGGTTGCTCCCGGCAGTCCGAGGTCGATGAGGTTCAGCTGCGGCTGGCCACCGGGCCGGCCGGGGCGGTGTACCGGCGCATCGGCGGTGCGCTGGCCGAACGCATCTCCGAGCAGGTGCCGGGCGCCACGGTGACCACCGTGCCGAGTGGGGCGTCCACCGACAACATCCGGATGCTGCGCGCCGGCGACGTGCACCTCGGCCTGTCGAGCCTGGATGCGCTGATCACGGCCGACGGCAGCGGGCCCGAGGGGATCTCCGCGGTGTGTCGGCTCTACGAGAGTCACCTGCATCTCGTGGTGCTGGCCGGTTCGGCGATCGACGAGTTCGGGGATCTCGAGGCCAAGCGGGTGTCCCTCGGTGCGCGCGACTCGGGCACCGAGTTCACGTCGCTGCGGGTTCTCGAGCGTGGCCGGGTGACCGCCCACGTCCGGTATCTCAGCCAGGCCGAATCGGCGGCGGCCCTGGGCGCCGGCGAGATCGACGCCATGTTCTCCCTGACCGGCGTCCCGACGCCCGCCATCACGGACCTGGCACGGCGGCATCCGATCCGGCTGATCCCGCTGGACGAACAGGCCGCCGCGCTCGTCGCGGCATACCCCGGACCGTACGCTCCGGCCATGATCACCGCGACCGCCTACGTCGGTGTCCCGGCCACCCGGACCGTCGCCGTGCCGAACGTGCTTCTCGCGCGCAACGACCTGGCACCCGACCTGGTCTATGCCATCACCGACACGATTTTCACGCACACCGGCGCGATCGCCTCCGGCGGCCGCCAGGACGCCGACGCCGTTCCCGAGGCGTGGCAGATCAATGTGCGTACCGGAATCTCCACCGGGTCGATCAAGCTCCATCCGGGCGCCGCCGCCTGGTTCCGCGACCGCAAGCGCTGACCCGGGACCGCGTCAGACCGGTGCCGGAGCCGGGACGACCGGCAACGCGACCACGGCCGCGAATCCGTACCCGGACCCGTCCGGCCGGGGCAGGCCCTCCTCCAGCCGTAGCTCGCCCCCGGCGGCCCCGACCAGGTCGGCGCAGATCGCCAGGCCAAGGCCGGTCCCGGTGACATTCTGATGGCGCGGCGACCGCCAGAACCGGCGCAGTGCCTGGGCCCGCTCGGACGCGCCGAGCCCTTGGCCGTCGTCCCGGACGGCGATCATCACGGCACCGTCGCCGGCGCCCGGGCCACCGGGGACGACTCGGGCGGTCACCTCCACCACCCGGGCGTCCGACAGCCGCAGGGCATTGCTGATCAACTCGTCCAGGATGCTGCCCAGTCCGCCCGGTGGCTCCAGCAGCCGCAGCCCCGGCGGCACGTCGACCACCAGCGTCTCCCCGGCCGCCGCCGTCAGCGCCAGCCACCGGTTCACCCGGGTGGCCAGCACCACGTCCAGATCCACCGGCGACGCCGTCCGCATGCTCTCCATCCGGGCACTGGCCTGCAGCGAGTTGAGCATCCGCTGCATCGCCTTCAGCTCGTCGACGGCGACGTCGTACGCCGGACGCCCGTTGCCGGCCGGCGACAGATGCGGTTCCAGGCTCTCCACGGCGAGCCGGAGGCTGGTCAGCGGATTGCGCAACTGGTGCGAGGCGTCGGACACGAACGCCCGCTGCCGCTGTTCGGCGTTCTCGACCGCGTCCATCATGGTGTTGAACGATTCCGTCAGCCGCCGCAGCTCGACCGGGCCGGCCTCGGCCTCGGCGCGGATCGTGAGGTCGCCCTGGGAGATCCGTGCGGTCGCCGCGTCCAGCTGCCGCACCGGCCGCAGCACCCACGCCGACACCGGCCAGGCGACGGCCACCAGCGCGATCAACGGCAGCAGCCCGAGCCCGGCGAGCTGGGCCCAGCGCACGAGGATACGGTCGCGTGCCTTCGACAAGTCGGAGATCGTCACGACGGTGCCGACGACCTCGCTGTCGCGGCCGACCGGCTCGGCGACCACCAGCGCGGAGTCGTGCCACGGTGCCCACTCCCCGGACGGTTCGGACCGCGTCCCGGCCAGCGCCGCGGTCACGATCCGGGACAATCCCGGCGCGGACCGCGCCGCGTCCTGGTAGGCACCGGCCGGTCCGAGCAGCACCGCGCCGGACGTGTCGAGCACCGCTGCCGGGATTCCGTACAGCTCGTGGTAGCGCGTCAGCTCCTGGTCGAGCGCCTCGGTCCGCCCGGTCGACAGCGCGGTTTCGGCCAGCGAGGCGAACCGGCCGATGTCGTTGAGCCGGTCGACGTACACCTCCTGCATCTCCCGCTCGGCCACGGCGACGCTGAGCGGCACCCCGAGCGCCACGACGAGCAGCACGGCGAAGGGCACCAGGACGACGAGCAGGCGACGGCGCACGGCGGGTCAGCCGATCAGCTCCGGCTGATCGGCCAGGAGCCGATAACCCACCCCGTGGACCGTCCGGATGAGCACGTCCGGCCGGAGCTTGTGCCGCAACGCAGCGATGTGGGTGTCCAGGGTGCGACTCGAGGACTCCCAGGTCGCGCTCCAGATCTGGTCGAGGATGACGTCGCGGTTGACCACGTTCGGCGCCCGCCGGGACAGCAGCAGGAGCAACTCGAACTCCTTGCGGGTCAGCGTCGCGGGCGTGCCGCCGACGGTGACCTCGCGGGTGCCGACGCTGATCCGCATCGGGCCGAGGACGAGCGACTCGTCCGGGTGGCTCAGCGCACGAGCCGCCCGGGTGCGCCGCAGGACGGCATCGATCCGGGCCAGCAGCTCGGGGACGCCGAACGGCTTCACGATGTAGTCGTCGGCGCCGGCGCGCAGGCCACGGACCCGCTCGTGCTCCTCGGAGCGCGCGGTCACCGCGATGACGGCCGTCTCCGGGTGGTCACGCAGCTTGCGGATCAGGTCGAGCCCGTCGCCGTCGGGCAGGCCGAGGTCGACGAGAACCACGTCGGACGGCACGGCACACGCGGCCTCCGCGGCGGTGGCGATGCGGCGCACCTCGAAGCCGGCCTGGACCAGGACGGTCACCAGGCCCCGCGCCACACGGTCGTCATCCTCGATGACGGTTATCCGCATACCGGCGCATCCTACGCCCGGTGGGCGCTCGTGACGGCCGCCGAGTTCTTGGGATTCCTCTGACACCATCCGCGTCCGCGCCGGTTGAGACTGAGGCAGCACGCGCATCGACGCATGTGCGCACGCGCTGACGAGGAGGCCGCGACATGAGAACGACCAGCAGGCACCGGGCCGCCGCGCGGATGGTCGCCGCGATCGGCGCCGTTTCGCTCGTCGCCGCCTGTTCCGGCAACGGCGGCACCGAGAGCGACGGCGGCGGCGGGAAGTACCCGGAACAGAACATCACCTTCATCGTGCCCTTCAGCGCCGGCGGCCCGACGGACACCGTCACCCGGATGATCGCCGAGCCGATGGCGAAGCAACTCGGCGGCAAGATCGTCGTCCAGAACGTCGAGGGCGCCGGCGGCACGGTCGGCGCCGGCCGGGTCGCGCGGGCCGAGCCCGACGGCTACACCGTGCTCATGCACCACATCGGCATGTCCACCGCGCCCGCCCTCTACGCGAACCTGGGCTACAAACCGCTCGAGGACTTCGAGACGGTCGGGCTGGTCACCGAGGTGCCGATGACCATCGTCGCCCGCAAGACCTTCGAGCCCGCCACCCTCCAGGAGCTCGTGACCTACGTGAAGGCGAACGCGGGCAAGGTCACCCTCGCCAACGCCGGCCGCGGCGCCGCGTCGCACCTGTGCGGCCTGCTGTTCCAGTCCGCCGCCGGGGTCAAGCTGCAGGAGGTCCCGTATCAGGGCACCGGCCCCGCGCTGACCGACCTCGTCGGCGGCCAGGTCGACTTCATGTGCGACCAGTCGACCAACACCAGCGGCCAGATCTCCGCGGGCGAGGTGAAGGCGTACGCGGTCACCACCCCCGAGCGCGTCAAGAGCCTGCCCGACGTGCCCACCACGACCGAGGCCGGCATGCCCCAGCTCAAGGTCAGCGTGTGGCACGGCCTCTACGTCCCGAAGGGCACGCCGCCGGACGTCGTCCAGAAGCTGTCCGAGTCGCTGAAGGCGGCCCTGGCCGACCAGGGGGTCATCGATCAGATGGCGAAGCTCGGCACCGCGCCGGTCACGGCGGCGGACGCGACCCCGGAGGCCCACCGAGCCCAGCTCGAGGAGCAACTGGGCACCTGGGCGAAGGTCATCGCCGACGCCGGGGTCAAGGCCTCCTGAGGTGGAGCGCCGCCGGTCCCTCCCGGACATCCTCGCCGGGGGCATCTTCGTCCTGATCGGTGGCGCGTTCGCGGTAGGGGCGCTCGGCTACGAGCTGGGCACCCCGCTGCGGATGGGCCCCGGCTACTTCCCGCTGCTGGCCGCCGCGATCGTGACCGTCCTGGGCCTGGCGATCGTCGTCAAGGGACTGATCGTCGGCGAGGTGATCTCGTTCGGGCCGGTGCCGTGGCGGGCGATCGCCGCCATCGTGCTCGCGGTCCTGTTCTTCGGCGGCACCGTCCGGGGCCTCGGATTCGTACCGGCGTCGGCGGTGACCGCCCTGCTCACCACCATGGCCAGCGCGCGCGTGCGGCCACGCACGGCATTGGCCGTGTCCGCCGGGCTGACCGTGGCCGCCACGCTCATCTTCGTCGTCGGGCTCCAGCTGCGGATCCCGGTGTGGGGCCCGTGGCTCTCGTTCTGACGCGCCGACCGGATTGAGGGCATGGAACTCTTCGACAACCTGGTGCTGGGCTTCTCGACCGCCTTCATGGTCCAGAACGTTCTCTACTGCTTCCTGGGCGTGCTGCTCGGGACGGCCGTCGGTGTGCTGCCCGGTATCGGGCCGACCGCGACGGTGGCGATGCTGCTGCCGATCACGTTCAACTTCGAGCCGGTGACAGCGCTGATCATGCTGGCCGGCATCTACTACGGCGCCCAGTACGGTGGCTCGACCACGGCCATCCTGATCAACCTCCCGGGCGAGTCGTCGGCGGCGGTCACCGCGCTCGACGGCCACGAGATGGCCCGGCAGGGCCGGGCCGGGCCGGCGCTGGCCACCGCCGCGATCGGGTCCTTCTTCGCCGGTACGGTGGCCACTGTCGCGCTGGCCGTCGCGGCCCCACCGCTGGCCCGCGTCGCCTTGAAGTTCGGCCCGGCCGAGTATTTCTCGCTGGTGCTGCTCGGCCTGATCGTGTCGATCGCGCTGGCGCGCGGATCGACGCTCAAGGCGCTGGCGATGATCGTGCTCGGCGTCCTGTTCGGCACGGTCGGCCAGGACATCTACACCGGCACCCCCCGGTTCGTGTTCGACCAGCGCGAACTGTACGGCGGCATCGACTTCGTGTCGGTGGCCGTCGGCATGTTCGGGGTGGCCGAGATCCTGCGCAACCTGGAGAACGAACAGACCCGCACGGCCATCGTCAGCAAGGTGAAGCACCTCTGGCCGACCGCCGAGGACCGGCGCCGGATCGTCGGCCCGATCCTGCGGGGCACCGGGCTCGGCGCCGCGCTCGGCGTCCTGCCCGGCGGCGGCCACGTGCTGGCCTCGTTCACCTCGTACGCCGTCGAGAAGCGGATCTCGAAGCGGCCGCAGGAGTTCGGGCACGGCGCGATCGAGGGCGTCGCCGGCCCCGAGTCGGCGAACAACGCCGCCGCCCAGACGTCGTTCATCCCGCTGCTCACCCTGGGCCTGCCGGCCCACCCGGTGATGGCGCTGATGGTCGGCGCGTTCATCGTCCACGGCATCACCCCCGGGCCGAACGTCATCACCGACGAACCGGCGCTGTTCTGGGGCCTGATCGCGTCGATGTGGATCGGCAACGTGCTGCTGGTGCTGCTGAACCTGCCGCTGATCGGCATCTGGGTGCGCATGCTGCGCATCCCGTACCAGGTGCTGTTCCCGATGATCATTCTGTTCGCCGCGATCGGCACCTACTCGCTGGCCGCCAACGCGTACGACGTCTACGCGATCGCCTTCTTCGGGATCCTGGGCTACGTCCTGATCAAATGCGGCTGCGAGCCGGCGCCGCTGCTCCTCGGCTTCGTCCTCGGACCCCTGCTCGAGGAGAACCTGCGGCGAGCGCTGATCATCTCGCGCGGCGACCCGTCGGTCTTTCTGACCCGGCCGATATCCGTGGGCCTGCTGGCCCTGGCCGTGGCGGCGCTCGTCGTCGCCGTCCTCCCGACGATCCGCAAGCGGCGCGAGGCCGTGTTCGCCGAGGAGGAAGTAGGGGGTTCCCCCGCCGAAGGTGCTACACCGTGGCCCACACCACCTTGCCGCCCCGGGCCGGCATGGCGCCCCACGCGGCGGCGACGGTTTGCACCAGCATCAAGCCTCGTCCTCGTGCGGGGAGCGTCGCCTGCGGGCCGGCGTGCGCTGCTCCGCCCGGGTGCGGGAACCGGGTGGTGCCGTCATGCACGGCCACGTGCAGTCCCGTGCCGTCGTGGGACACCGTGACGATGAAGTCGGTGCCGGCGTGCTCGACCGCGTTGGTGGCCAGTTCGGACACGATCAGCGACGTGTCAGGCAGCAGGTGCGGTAGGTGCCAGACCTGGCACGCCTGCGTGACAAGGTCGCGGGCGGCGCTGACGGAGGCCGGCTGCGGCGCCAGGCGAGCCTGCATCCGGTCGGCGCGCGGCATCCGCTCGGCCGTCGCCATGCGTGCCTCGAGCGCGGTGGCGAACAAGCGTGGATGTTGTCCTTGGAGAGTCCGGAGCCGCCGGCTCAACGCTGTCGTGGCGGGCAGGCTGAACGCCAGGTGCACCGAGCACCGCCCGAGCCGGGCCTGCCGCCACGCCCGCAACCAGAACGGCATGCTGACCCCGTACGCGTCATCCAGGTGCTGCAGATCGATGATGATCGAGACGGACGGGCCGGCCAGGCACAAGCGCAGCCCGGCGGACACCTGTTCGCAGAGATGGTGCGACCACTGACCGTGCACCGCCAACTCGACCACCGAGATGCTCGCGTTGCCGGTGACGGTCACCCCCGCCCCGTGCCGATCGGTCATGGAGGTGAGCAGGTACGGAGGCCCCAGCGGCCGCACCTGCTCGCGCCGTTCCGTAGCGGTCATCGACGACCGCCCAGACCCACGGTCCGGCAATCCACCGTCGGGTGGGCGAGATGGCGTGGCACCGTCACGGCTGCTCCTGGCAGCTCGCAGTCAGCCGCTGGTTGGTGGACCTCTTCGGGACTTCAGGCCGGGGTTACCCCGGCTCCGGCGGGCAGGGCCGGTTCGGGGTCGGACCGGAGGGCGTCGGCATCGATGCCGAGGGTTCGCAGCAACGACGCATGATCGGTCGTGTCGATCAGCGCGGGCAGGTCCTTGTCGACCCAGTCGGCCCGGCGGTGGAGGTCCCGTGCGCGCAGCGCCGCCACCACCCTGGTCTTCTCGATGTACGTCTTCGCGGTGATGAAGTCTCCTTCTTGCCCTGGCGGTCTGGATCCTCCACGACGGGGGACGCACCGGCAGAGCGAACAACTCCACCGTACGCCTCCTGGCCGGCCGCAGCGTATCGATCGGTCACGATCAACAGCGGCGTGGTGTGTCCATGCCGGCGAGGTGGCCGGAGCGGCTGTGTCGGATGAGCGACGGATGATTCCCGCAGCCACGACCGACGAGGAGATCGACGGCGGCCGTGTGCCGCTCTTGGCCGGATTGCGACAGCGCCGAACCGGACGAGTGCCTACCATTCGTGCATGCTCACCGGAGCGATGGCCCTCTATGGCCGAAGCCCGGAATGCCGGAAAATCGACGAGCTGCTGGCCGGACTGCGCACCGGTGCCGGCGGCAGCCTGCTCTTCACCGGCGATCCGGGGATCGGCAAGACCGCCCTGCTGGTCTACGCGGCCGAGCGGGCCGGCGCCGGCCATGTGCTGATGGTGCACGGCACGGAGGCCGAGCACCAGCTGCCCTTCGCCGGCCTGCACGCGTTGCTGGCCCCGGTGCGGCACCTGCTGCCCGGCATCCCGGAGCATCAGTGCGCCGCCCTGTCCGCCGGTCTCGGCTCCGGCCCGCAGCCCGTCCCCGACCCGTACGCGGTGGGCGCCGGCACGCTGAGCCTGCTCACCGCCGAGCGGGCTCCCGGGTTGCTGCTCGTCGACGATCTGCACCTGCTGGACCAGGAGTCGCGGCGCGCGGTGCTTTTCGTGGCCCGCCGGGCGGCCGGTGTCGGGGTGGGCGTGATCGCCACCATGGACCCCTGCGCCGACGGCCATCACCTGGAGCCGCATCAGCTGGAGCCGCTCGACGACGACGAGGCCGAAGCAGTGCTGCGGGAGGCGGCCCCGGTGCCGCTCTCCGCCACGGCGCTGCGGCGGCTGGTCCGCACCTGCGGGGGAGTGCCGCTCGCGTTGGTCGAGACGCCCGCCGTGCTCGACGCGGCAGAGCTCGGCGGTGGGGTGCCGCTGCCCGATCCGCTTCCGGTGGGTCCCCGGGTGCTGAACGCCGTGCGCCGCCGGGCCGCCGGGCTCACCGAGGCGCACTGGTCGGCCCTGCTGGTCGTGGCCGCGGCCGGCGACGCCGGTCTGCTGGCGATCCGGGCCGTGCTCGCCGAGCTCGGCCTGTCCGCCGAGGCGCTGGAGTCGGCCGAGGCCGCGGGGCTGCTGCGCTGCCACGGCAACGAGGTGACGTTCGCCGACCCGCTGGTCTGCTGCGCCGCGTACCAGCAGGGCGATGTGCCGCACCGGCGGCGGGTGCACGGCGCGTTCGCGGCGGTGACCACCGGCGCCCAGCGCGCCCGTCACCTCGGGATCGCCACCCTGGGCCTGGACGAACCGGTCGCCGACGAGCTGGAACGGGCCGCGGTCCAGCCGTACGCGGCGCTGACCATGAGCGCGGTCGCGCGGCTGCTGGAGTGCGCTGCCGAGCTGACCGGCGACGCCGCGGCCCGGGCCCGGCGCAGCACGGTCGCGGCCGAGTGCTGGCAGCTCGCGGGCTACCCGGAGCGGGCCACCCGGATCGGTGAGGAGATCGCCCACCGCAGCGACGACGTCTGCGTCCGGGCCGAGGTGCAGGCCCTGCTGGCCCGGGCCGACCGGGTCCGGGCCCGCCCCGAGCAGGCCCGCCGCACGCTGCGCCGGGAGGCGGTCCGGGTCCGGTCGCTCGACCCCGATCGGGCGGCCGCGATGCTGCTCGCGGTCGCCGACGCCGAGGTGCTCGCCGGGGAGCCGCGGGGTGCGCTGGCCGCGGTCACGCAGGCCGGCCGGTTGCGCCGTTCCGGCGCCGGGCCGCCGCCGGAGGTGTTCACCGGGCGGCGGGCCGCCGCGATCGCCGTCACCGGGCAACTGGTGGCGGCCCGGGAGGTCTGGTCCGCCTGCCGGGTTCCCCTCGAGAGGCTGGTCGGCGACGGGGCGCTGCCGGTCGGCTGGCGCGGCGACCTCTGGCTCTGGTATCCGGTGCTGCTGCTCCGGCTCGGCGAGCTGGCCGCCGTCACGCCGTTGCTGGAGGAACTGGTCTTCGAGGCCCGCCGGCGCGAGATCGACAGCCTGCTGGCCGGGCTGCTGGCGATCCAGGCGGAGCTGCACGTGCGCACCGGGGCCTGGGAGGACTCGCTGGCGGAGGCGGCGGAGGCGGCCCGGCGGGCCGGGCGGCTCGGGCAAGGGGCGTACGAGGCGGCGGCGCGGCTCTGTCAGGCCCGGATCGCCGCGGCGCGGGGCGACAGTGACCGGTGCCGCGCCCTGCTCGCCCAGGTCCGGCAGCTCACGAGCGGCCTCCGGCTGGGCAGCCTGGTGGTGCCGGCGGAGGCGACGGAGGGGCTGCTCGAGTTGAGTCTCGGTGACGACGCGGCCGCGTACGCCCGGCTGGAGGGCGCCGCCCGGCACGCCGAGGCCCAGGGCGCGCCGGACTTCGGGCGCGTTCCCTGGGTGGGCGACCTGACCGAGGCCGCCGTCCGTTCCGGTCACCGGGACGAGGCCCGGCGGCTGGTCGCCGAGGTGGCCGCGCAGGGCGCCGGGTCCCTGCCGCTGCGCGCGGTGCTCGGCCGCTGCGCCGGGCTGGTCACCCCGGACCGGGCCACCGAGCTGTTCCGCGCCGCGGCCGGCACCGGCGAGCCGTTCGAGGCGGCCCGCGCCCAGCTGCTCCTGGGGGAATCCCTGGCCACCCTGGGATACCGGGCCGAGGCGGAGGCACCGCTGCGCCGGGCCCGCGACACCTTCGACCGGCTCGCGGCGCTTCCCTGGTCGGGCCGAGCGCAGCGGGCCCTCGACCAGGAGGATCCCGGGCACCCACCCGCGCCGGAGCAGCCGGAGCAGCGGGAGCAGCGGGAGCAGCGGGAGCAGCGGGAGCAGCGGGAGCAGCGGGAGCAGCGGGAGCAGGCTGAACAGCCTGAACAGCGGGAGCAGCCGCCGAGCTGGCGGGTGACCGGGCTGACCGCCCAGGAGCTGCGGGTCGCCGAGCTGGTGGGACGGGGGATCACCAACCGGGAGGCGGCCCGGACGCTCTACCTCAGCCCCAAGACCGTCGAGTTCCACCTGCGTGGCATCTACCGCAAGCTCGGCCTGCGCTCCCGTGCCGAGTTGGCGCACCTCGTCGGCCGGGACGGAAACCAGGGGGAATCCCCGGCCCGCTGAGATCCGCGTTCCCCGGGCGCCTTGCCAGGGTTCTCATCGGCGCGCCGCCGCGGTCCGCCGTCCTACCGTCGTCCCGTCGTGCCGAATCGGGCGGCTGTGCATCGGGCGGCTGGGATCGGGGAGGAGATCGCGGTGGGCGACCACAACGTCATCGCCGACGTCTCCGAGATCCTGCTCGCGCTGCTCGCGGACGCGATCGGCGACCTCGGCGGCATCGAACGGCCGCTGGCCATCCTGGACGACCTCTCCGGAACCATCCCGATCAGCCCGCCGAAGCTGACGCTCTTCCTCTACGAGATCGCCGAGGACCCGGCGTCGCGCAACCGGGCGAACATCCGCGTCGAGCCGTCCGGCGCCGACCCGCGGGTCGGTGTCCGCAAGCCGCCGATGGCACTGGTGCTGCGCTACCTGATCACGGCCTGGGGCGGGGACCAGCTCACCCAGCACAAGATGCTGGGCCGGGCGATGGAGGCCCTCTACAACGACGCGATCGTCGAGGGCGGGGAGCTGACCGGCAGCCTGGCCGGCACCACCGACTCGCTGCACCTCACCCTCACCCCGCTCACCCTCGACCAGAAGTCGTACGTCTGGTTCGCCCTGCAGAAGCCGTACCGGCTCTCGCTCAACTACGAGGTGCGCGTGGTCAACCTGGAGGCCGCGGCCCGCGCGGAGGTGCGCCCGGTGACCGCCCGCGCCACCGATGCCGACCTGCTCCGGAACCGGCGATGACGGGCCGGCCCCGGGTCTCGCTCAGCGGCGGCTGGCTGGTGCTCTGGGACGAGTTCCACCGGGACCGGTACACCGGTCCGCTCCGGACCTCCCTGGAGCGCTGGACCGGCGCGGAGTGGGCGCCGGACGAGGCGCGCCCGCTGGTCACGCTCGGCCGGGTGCTGACCTATCCCGGCCTGGGACGGCGCCGCCAGCCCTGGCCCGCCGAGTCGAGCCTGTACCGGGTCCGGGTCGACGCTCCCGGCTACCACGCCCTCTACCCGCCGGACGAGCCGCCGGACCTTCAGGAACAGACCCCGGAGGAGTACGCGGACGAGTTCGACGCCGCGGTGGACGCCCGGGAGTTCGTGGTACCGCACTACGACGATCTGAACCCGCCCGCCGACGAGGAACGGCAGCGGCCCGAGCGGCTGCGGCTGGTGCCGGCGGTCGCCTTCGGGTACCCGCCGGGCACCCGGGTGATCCGCGGCCTGGTGCGCCGTCCCGGCGGCACCGGGATCGCCGGCGCGCTGGTCCAGGCCCGCACGCCGGACCGGAACCGGTACGGCGACTGGTACGAGCGGACCGTCACCGACCCCGGCGGAAGGTTCCGGCTGGCCCTGCGCTGGCGGGGCCGGGTGACCGGTTCGGACGTGCTGCGCCCTCCGTTCGAGGTGTTCACCGTGGGCGCCTACCAGGCACCGCGCCGGGCCGGTTCGGTCGAGGTCCGCCTCGACCGGTCCGCCGGGCAGCCGGGCGGTACGGAGCCCGACCCCTACGTCATCGAGATCGGCGATTAGGCAGGAGCAGCGGAATGCCCGAATACCTGAGCCCCGGCGTGTTCATCGAGGAGATCGACGCCGGCCCGCGCCCGATCGCGGGCGTCAGCACCAGCACGGCCGGCATGGTCGGGGTGACCCGGCGCGGGCCCGCCAACGGCAAGCCCCGCCTGGTCACCAGCTACCTCGAGTTCCAGCGGACGTTCGGGGCCSTCGCTGCCCGACCCCGACGCGGCGGTGGTGAGCAAGTGGGCGAACAACGCCACCGAGGGCGGCCACTGGTGGACGTTCCCGCTCGCGGTGCGCGGGTTCTTCGAGAACGGCGGGCAGCGGCTCTTCGTCAAGCGGGTGCTCAGCCGCACCGCCAAGCCGGCGAAGGCGACCCTGACGAGCGGGCTGAGCAGCGAGATCGTCCAGGATGCCGGGCCCGGCAGCACGGTGATCGAGGTACGGCACCTGCTCGGCTTCGCCGGCGGCAACCAGGACATCAAGATCTTCCGGGGCGACACCGACCAGGAACTCCAGACCGTCCAGGTCAAGTCCTATGCGGTCGGTGCCCGCGCCACGGTCGAGTTGGCCGCCGGCCTGACGGACGCGGTGCGCGTCGGGCGGGGCGACTACATCGCGGTCCGCCCCGGGGCGGAGCTGGGCGACGCCGTCACGTTCACCGCGAGCAGCGGCGGCGGGTGGGGCCGGAATCTGCGGGTCCGGCTGCGGCCGGTGGTCGGGGCGCAACTGCCGCTGCTGGCGGACCCCAGCGAGGGGGAACTCTTCGTCACGCGGCTGGTCGACCCGGTGCGCAAGGCGGACGATCCCGTCCGGGTCCCCGCGGACGACCTCGGCGAGCTGCCCGACGACGTCTGGGTGCTGATCGAGGGCCGCCGGTTCAAGGCGGCGCGCAGCGATCGCGACGCCGCCGGCAACGTGACGCTGACCTTGACGAACCCGTTCCCCCCGGGCGAGGTCACGTTCGACTGGGACGCGGGCACCGCGGTGCAGCGGGTGCGCCTCGCCAACCGGGGCGCGACGAACACCGTCCGGATCGGCGGCGCCGCCCGGCTGTACTCCGGGGCACTGCTGCAATTCGACAACGGCGCGGCGCTGACCGTGCGCGAGGTCGACGGCGCTCCGGTCGGCGACCTGGTCACCCTCACGGAGAACGTGACCGGTCGCTACTTCGACAACCAGCGCGTCCTGCTGATCGAGGCCGAGACCACCGCCCGCTTCACCGACGAGGACGGCGACGTCACCGAGGAGATCTTCGGCAACCTGCGCTGGGGCCTGGACGAGCCGGACGGCGTGGTCCGTGCGGTCTCGGCCCGCTCCGAGCTGGTCACCGCCTCCGCGCCCGGACCGCTGGTCAGCGCCGGACCGTGGTTCGCCGGCGGGGAACGGGCGTGGACGCCGCTGGACGAGGACGGTCTGGACAACTACCAGGATCTGGTCCCCCGCGACTTCGTGGGGGTGGACGGCGGCAGCGGACGGCGTACCGGGATCGTGGCCCTGGAGGACATCGACGACGTGGCCATCTGCGCGGTGCCCGGCGTCTGGTCCGGAACCGTGCAGCAGGCCCTGATCGGCCACTGCGAGGAGCTGAAGGACCGGTTCGCGATCCTGGATCCGCAGGACGGCCTCGGCGTCGACGAGATCCTCGACTTCCGCGCACCCTACGACACCAAGTACGCCGCGCTCTACTACCCGTGGGTGGTGCTCAACCACCCGGTCACCGGGCTGCCCACGAACGTCCCGCCGGCCGGGCACATCGCCGGGATCTACGCCCGCACCGACGTCGAGCGCGGCGTGCACAAGGCGCCCGCCAACGCCATCGTGCGCGGCATCAACCTGCGCGACGGGCTCGCCGGCGATCTCACCCGGCGCCACCAGGACCTGCTGAACCCGAGGGGGATCAACGCGTTGCGGTACTTCCCGGGGATGGGCAACCGGGTGTGGGGTGCCCGCACCCTCTCCTCGGACAGCGCGTGGCGCTACGTCAACGTCCGTCGCCTCTTCATCTTCCTGGAGGAGTCGATCGAGGAAGGCACCCAGTGGGTGGTGTTCGAACCGAACGCCGAACCGCTCTGGGCGCTGGTCAAGCAGACCGTGGAGAACTTCCTGGACACCGTGTGGCGCAGCGGCGCGCTGGCCGGCACCAGCCCGGACGAGGCGTACTTCGTGGCCTGCGACCGCACCACGATGACCGAGGCCGACCTGCAGAACGGCCGCCTGATCTGCGTGATCGGGGTGGCGCCGGTCTTCCCGGCCGAATTCGTCATCTTCCGCATCCAGCAGAAGACCCGCGAGACCCAGCCCGCGTGAGGGGAGCCCCGAGATGCCGCCCGTGTTCCGTGCCGATCCGTACGCCGGCTACAACTTCCAGGTCATCGTCACCAACGTCAGCGACGACGGCACCGCAGTCAGCGGTGCGTTCACCGAGGTGTCCGGCATCGAGCTGGAGATCACCCCGATCGAGTACCGGACCGGGGCCGAGGACATCACCGTTCGCAAGATCCCGGGACTGAAGAAGTACACCAACCTCAGCCTCAAGCGGGGCATCACCGGCGACATCGCGTTCTGGAACTGGATCGTCGAGGCGCTCAACGGCAAGGTCCGGCGCACCGCCGGCTCGGTGATCCTGCTCGACGAGAACCGTCAGGAGGCCATGCGCTGGAACTTCGACCGCGCGTGGCCGACCAAGTACACCGGGCCGTCGCTCGGCGCCGGCAAGAACGAGATCGCCATGGAGACGCTGGTCCTGGCGGTCGAGCGTCTCGCCATCGCGGTCTAGGGGGCCGGCGGAGATGGTGGCCGACCTGCTTCCCGGCCTGCGGGTGACCGTGGCGCCGCGCGAGCCCGAGCCGGACCCGGCGCGTACCGACGTGGCGGTGCTGCTCGGTGGTTTCGCGCGTGGCCCGGTCGGCACGCCGTGCCGGGTGGGCGGCTGGACCGAGGCACAGGAGCTCTTCGGCCCGGTCGGCGGCCGATGGTCCACCCCGTACGCGGTCCGGGGTTTCTTCGCCAACGGCGGCCGGACCGCCTGGCTGCTCCGGGTCGGCGGACCCGGCGCGGCCACCGCCGCCGCGGTCTGGACCGTGGGCGAGACGGCCGGCGGCCGGTGGACCGGGTCGGCGCCAGCCCGGGGCGGCTTCCCGTACACCGCGTACGAGATCACCGCGACCAGCCCCGGCGCCTGGGCGAACCAGACCCGGGTCGACATCACCTTCCGGGCCAGCAGCGTGGCCGGGCCGCCGGTGGTGAGCTTCCGCATCACCACCCCCGGCGAGCCCGTCGAGATCTTCCCGGCCCTGCCCCCGGCCGTCCTGGTGCAGCGGCTCACCGCCTCCCGGCTGATCCGGCTCGTCCCGGTCCCCGGCACGCAGGCGCCGCCGGCCACCCCGTCCGGCCCGCTCACCCGGACCTGGCAGATCGTGCTGGGCGGGCCCGGCGCCACCACCACCCGCGGTGCGGACCCGGAACCCACCGAGGCCGGCTACCAGGAGGCCGTCCGCGAGCAGGCCACGCTGGCCGAACCGGCCCTGATCGCGCTCCCCGACCTCGGTGCCGATCTCGGCGATACCGAGTCCCGCACGGGCGTGCTCCGCACCCTGCTCGCCGAGATCGCCCCGCTGCGCGACCGGCTCGCCGTCCTCGACGTCACCGGCACCGCCGCGATGTCAGCCGGCCCGATGCCCGCCGAGCAGGTGCGGAGCTGGGTCGCGGGCCTCGCCGGCCTGGAGCCCGACCTGCTGCGGGCGGCCGCCGCCTATCACCCGGCGGTCCGGGTGCCGGACCCGGCGGACCCGGCCGGCGGGCTGCGCACGGTGCCCTGCAGCGGTCACGTGCTCGGCCTCATCGCCCGCCTCGACGGCGAGCGCGGCCCGCACCAGACCCCGGCGAACGCCGCCCTGCTCGACGTCGCCGACCTGGCCACCGGCTATCCGGTGGAGCAGGAGGCGAGGCTCTCGGCGGCCGGGGTCAACCTGCTGCGCGCCCCGGCCGGGCGTGGCCCGCTGGTGTGGGGCGGCCGCACGCTCCTGACCGCCGCCGGTGCCGAGAACCCGGCGGCGAGCGGCCGGTTCGTCGCCCACCGGCGGCTCGTGCACCTGCTGGTCCGCGCGATCCGCCGGGTCGCCGAGCCGCTGATCTTCGAGGTCAACGGCCCCGAGCTGCGGTTCACCCTGGTCCGCGGGATCACCTCGGTGCTGCTGTCCGCGTTCCGCTCCGGCGCGCTCGCCGGTGACCGCCCCGAGCAGGCGTTCACGGTGGTCTGCGACGAGCGCAACAACCCGCCCGGCGCCGACCCGGCCGCCGTGGTCTGCGACATCGGGGTGGCACCGGCGAACCCGATGGAATTCATCGACATCCGCCTGGTGCTCGGCCAGGACCGCGCCCTGGAGGTGATCGAACGGTGACCGCGCCGACCCCGCTGGACGCGCTCCGCCCGGATCCGGTGCCCAAGCACCGGTTCCTGGTGACGCTCGACCCCGGCGACGTCTATCTGCCGCCGGCCCAGGCGCTGCTGCTGCCGCTGCTCGCGGCCGGCGCCTTCCAGGAGGTCACCGGGCTGGGTGGCCAGCTCGAGGTGGTCTCGTACGCCGAGGGCGGCCACAACGACGCGGTGCACCAGCTACCCCTGCGCTACAGCTGGAACCGCCTCACCCTCAAGCGTGGCGTGGCCCGCGGCCCCGGACTCTGGGCGTGGTACGCGGCCGGCCTGGGCGACTCGCTCGGCGCCCGCCGCGACGGGGCCGTGCTGCTGCTCGGCGCCGACGGGCTGCCCGCCGCGGCGTGGTCCTTCCACGCCGGGCTGGCCGCCAAGTGGACCGGCCCGGACCTGCACGCCGAGCAGAGCGCGGTGGCGGTCGAGCAGCTCGAGATCGCCCACGAGGGATTGAGCCAGACCGGCATCGACGCGGTCCTACGGGCCTGAGGGGAGAGTCATGGCTTCGGTGCGGATTGGACTTCTGGAGGTCCACTTCCAGGTGGAGGGCGACGACGACGCGGTCTTCGCGCGGCTCTTCGAGCGGCACATCAACGCGTGGAGTCGGGCGTACGCCCGGGAATGCGAGCGCCGCGCCCGTACCGGCCGGGAGCAGGCCATCGGCGACCGCGAGCCGGGCCGATGAGCGCCCCGGCCGGGCCCGGGCCGGCCCGCGCGCACCTGGAGATCGTCAGGCCGCGGGCCGCCGACGGGGTGACGAACGAGATCCCGCTGCGGTTCAACCCCACCGATTTCAAGATCAGCAAAGCGAACACGTTCGCCGAGATCGGCATCCCGGGCCTGGAGACGCCGCCGATCCAGTACGTCCGCGGCGGCAGCGAGACGCTCACCCTGGAGGCGCTGGTCGACACCTCGGACAGCCTCGACGACGTGCGGGTCCGCTTCGTCGACCGGCTGCGCGCGCTGATGACGCCGGACAGCCGGGAGCACGCGCCGCCGATCGTCCGCTTCGTCTGGGGACCGACCGTCTTCCGCGGCGTGCTGGAGAAGCTCGACGTCACCTACCAGCTCTTCAAGCCGGACGGGGTGCCGCTGCGCGCCAAGCTCGACCTCGGCCTGAAGGAGTATCGCGAGGTCAAGCGGCAGGTGAAGGACCCGCCACTGTCCTCGCCGACGGTCGAGAAGAGCTACCTCGTGCGCCGCAACGACACCCTCAGCGGCATCGCCGCGGCCGTCTACCGCGACCCCGGCGCGTGGCGGGTGCTGGCCCGGGCCAACGGCATCGAGGACCCCCGTGACCTGCGGCCCGGCCGGCTGCTGACGGTTCCGAGACTGAGGTGATGGACGTGGCGCCGAGCCTGCGCGAGATCGCGCCCGCCGACCGGTACGCCCCGGCCTTCTCCGTCCGGATCAAGGGGGTCGAGGCGGACCCGGCGACCAAGGGCGACGTCATCGACCTCAAGGTCCGCCGTGACCTGGAGGAGCTGTCCGGCTTCGACCTCACCATGAACAACTGGGACGACGAGACGCTCACCTTCAAGCACAGCGACACCTTCCCGATCGGCGGGCGCATCGAGATCAAGCTCGGGTACGCCGAGACCGAACTGCTCGTCTTCACCGGGATCGTCAAGACGCTCAGCCCGTCGTTCCCGGACGGCGCCTCGCCCACCATCGCGATAAGCGGCGTGGACGACATGGAGCTGCTGAAGAAGAGCAAACCCAGCGAGACGGACCCCAAGACCTACCATCAGCTCGCCGACTGGCAGATCGCCCGGCAGGTCGCGGAGCGCCACAAGATGCGGTTCGTGGCGACCGAGGACGGCCCGGTGCACGAGCTGGTCGTGCAGAAGAACCAGGACGACGCGACGTTCCTGGTGGAGCGCGCGAAACGGATCGACTTCAACTGCTACCTGATGCCGGGCGACGACTTCGGCGATCCGGCCGTGCTGCATTTCGACCGCCCGTCCGACGGCCGGGACTCGGCGCCGGTCCGGGTCTTCCAGTTCGGCTACGGTCCGGGGCTCTCCGCCGGCGCCCGGCGCGAACGCGACCGCACCATGCCGCCGCCGCCCGGCACCGCCACCCAGCCGGCCGGCATGGTGCCCAATCTGGTCAGCTTCACCCCGGCGATCACCCTCTCCGAGCAGGTCGGCAAGCTCACCGTGCGCGGCTGGGACCGGCGCACCAAGAAGCCGATCACCTACCAGGCCGACGTCAAGGACCTGCCGGGCGGCCTGGACGGCAAGGACGGCGGAAACGGCCCGGGCGAGGCGGCGGCGAGCCTGGAGGGCCGCCAGGACATGGTGATCGACGCTCCGGTCGCCTCCGTCGAGGAGGCCCGCTTCCTCGCCACCAGCCTGCTGCGGGAGAGCGCCTACGAGTTCATCACCGCCACCGGCCGGGTGGCCGGCCTGCCGGAGCTACGCCCCGGCGACAACGTCGAGATCTTCGGCGTCGGCGCCCGCTTCTCCGGTTCCTATTTCGTACGCCGAGTGGAGCACTCCTTGAGCAGCAGCGGCTTCGTCACCGAGTTCGCCGGCCGGCGGGTGTGGTCGGGTGACCGCGGATGAGCGTCACGCCCCGTTCCCGCAGCACCGACCAGCGCTACTACGGCGTCGCGCCGGCCATCGTCGAGGTGGCCGAGGGCGACGACGAGTGCCGGGTCAAGCTGAGCCTGCCCTGGTTCGACCCGGGCACGGTCACCGACTGGTGCCCCGTCGTCCAGCCGTACGCGGGCGGCGGCTACGGCTTCTGTTTCGTGCCGGAACAAGGCGACGAGGTGCTCGTCGCGTTCGTGCACGGCGACATGCGCTTCCCGATCGTCCTCGGCGGTCTCTACAACGGCGTCGACAAGCCGCCCACCGCGCGCAAGGACGGGCGCGACCAGAAGCTCATCCGCACCAAGCACGGCCACCAGGTGCTCCTGGACGACCAGCAGTCGCAGGCCGCGGTGCGGGTCACCTCGGCCGCCGGGCACGTCGTCGAGCTCGACGACCAGGGCAAGGAGATCCGGATCAAGGCGGCCGCCGGGGCGAGCGTCTCGGTGACCGCGGACGGCCGGATCACGCTCGACTCGAAGGCCGGGGTGACGCTCAAGGCGCCACAGGTGTCGATCGAGGCGAAGAGCGTGTCGGTCGGCGACGGCGCCGGCCACCCGGTGCCCTTCGGCGACGTGCTGGTCGGTCTCTTCAACGCGCACGTCCACCCCTCGGCGGCCGGGCCGACGTCGACGCCCACCCCGCCGATCGTGGACGCGACGGTGCTCTCGACGGTGGTGAGGACCGGGTGAGCGAGGACTTCACCGGCACCGGCTGGCGCTTCCCGATCCTGCCCGACGAGGCGGGCCGGCTCGCGTACGCCTCCGGCGGCGACAGCATCCGGTACTGCCTGCTGGCCCTGCTGCTGACCGGGCGGGGCGAGCGGGTGATGCGGCCCGACCTCGGCACCCGCGCGCCGGAGCTGCTCTTCGCCCCGGACAGCACCCGGAACCTGCGCGACCTGGAGGACTCGATCCGGGAGGCGGTGCTCGACTTCGAACCGCGGATCGAGCTGGACGAGGTGCACGCCGAGCGGGTCGGGGAGAGCCGGGTCGACGTGCGGGTCGGCTACCGGGTGCGGCACACCAACACCCGGGCCAACCTGGTCTTTCCCTACTACCTTGGCGTTGGCGGGGTGGAACCGTGAGCCTGCCGCAGCTGGTCCTCGACGACCTCACCTGGGAGACGCTCACCGACGCGGCGCGCCGCCGGATTCCCGCCGCGTCCGCCGGGGTGTGGACCCTGCACGCCCCGGTCGACCCGGGCATCACCCTGCTGGAGCTGCTCGCGTACCTGCTCGAGCAGCGTCTGTACTGGCTCGACCAGGTCCCCGGCGACCTGGTGCTGGCGGCCCTCGACCTGCTCGGGGCGGACGGACCGCGCCCGGCCCGGCCGGCCGGCACCGTGCTGCGGCTCGCCGTCGAGGCGGCGCCCGACGACCCGGAGGCCCTGGACCGGGTGGCGCGGGGAATCGCCGTCCCCGCCGGTACCGTCCTCTCCCGCGACCCGGTCCAGGAGGTCACCTTCACGCTGGCCGGGGACGTGACCGTGCTGCCGCTCGCGGCGGGGCCGGAGCAGGTGCTCGCCGGCGGCCGGGACCGGATCGCCGACCTGCGCGCCGGCCGCGGCGTCGCCGTGCTCGGCGCCGACGGGGAGCCGGGCGAGGTCCGGCTCGTCTTCGAGCGCAGCGACACGACCCGGCGGCCGGAAACGGGCACGGCGCTCACCCTGCTCCTGGAGCTCGACACGCCGGCCGGCAGCCCGCCGTCCTGGCATCCCGGCGCGGTGCCGGACGTCCCGCCGCCCGCCGCCCTGACCTGGCACTGGTATGAGCCCGGCGGTCCGGAGTGGCCGGTCGCCGAGGTGGACGACGGCACGGCCGGGCTGCGCCGCTCCGGCGTGGTCACGCTGAGGCTTCCCGACGCGTGGTGCGGCGCCGGCGCCTCGCCGGACCGGTACGGCCTGCGGATCCACACCGCGGCGGCCACCTGGTCGCAGCCGCCGGTCCTGCGGCAGGCCGTGCCCAACGCCGCCGCCGCCGAGCACGCCGAGGCCCGCGAGGCCACCGGCGCCGACCTCGGCATTCCATCGGAGTCTTCAGTCCGGTCAAGGGTGGCGGCGGGGCGGTCGGATGGGGAATCCTGGCGCCGGCTTCCCGGCCAGCGGCTCGACCTGCCGGGCGCCCGGGGGCGGCTGCTCACCTCGGACCTCCGGATCCGGGCCACCGGGCCGGACCGGCAGGCGGCCCGGCTCACGCCGTCGCTGCGGATCCGGCGCGGCGGCACGGGACAGGACTGGACCGCCGTCTCCACCTTCGCGTTCAGCGGCCCCGGCGACCGCGTCTTCACAGTCGACCGGGACGCCGGGGCGCTGCGCTTCGGCGACGGGCTCACCGGGGCCGTCCCGGTGCCGGACGAGGTGCCCGGCGCGGTCGTCGTCCGGTACGCGCTGGGCGGCGGAGAGACCGGCAACGGCGGCCGGACCGCCAACTGGCTGGCGGTCCGGCAGCCCGATCCTCAGGTGATCATCTCGGCCGCCAATGTGGTCCCCGCGGCGGGCGGGCGCGACCCGGAGACCGTCGAGCAGGCCCGCGCGCGGGTCGCCGGCGATCTCGCCCGGGTGCGTCGCGCGGTCACCGCCGAGGACTTCGGCACGCTGGCCCGCGGCACCGAGGGCATGGCGGTGGCCCGATGCCACGTCGCGATCGGCGCCCACCCCGGCTATCCCTGCGCCGAGGTGCCGGGTGCGGTGAGCGTACGTATCCTGCCCGCCGTGAACCGCGACGACCGCACCCTGGCCGACCCGGCCTACGTGGCCGCCGTGCGGCCCGATCCCGGCATGCTCGCCGCCGTCCGCGCCCGCCTGGACCGGGCCCGGCTGCTCGGCACCGAGGTCTACGTCGGCGAACCGCGCTACCGGACCGTGCGGCTGCGGGTGGACGTGCGCGGCCGCCCCGCCGATCCCGCCGCGATCCGCGCCGCCCTCCGGCTCGCCCTGCGCCGCTACCTGGACCCGCTGGCCGGCGGGGACGACGAGGACGGCTGGCCGTTCGGCGCGCCGCTGCGCCCCACCGCCCTGGTGCGGGTCGCGCAGACCGCGCTCGGCGACGCCGCCGAGGTGACCGCCGTCGCTGTCGGCCTGGACGGCGCCGAACCCGCCGACGACTGCACGGACACCGCGCTGCGCGACGGCGAACTGCCCGCGCTGGAGAGCACGGCCCTGCGGGTCATCCCGATGGAGCCCGGCCCGACGGGAGGCGGATGGTGACCGAGCCGGCCTGGTGGGGAAAGGAATTCACCGGTGACGTGCCCCGGCTGGTGCCGGGGCCGGGCCCGTCCGGGCGGCAACCGGAACTGGTCAACGCCGTTCGCGCGGCGATCCGGGACCGGGTACGCGGCCGCGTGCCGGCCTACACACCGGACTGGAGCAGCCCCGACCCGGCCGACGCCGGCGGCGCCCTGATCGAGCTGTTCGCCGTCCAGGCCGCACCGGTGCTGGAGCGCCTCAACAGGTTGCCCGAGAAGCTGCTCACCGAGGTGCTGCGGATCGCCGGTGCCGGCATCGCCGCACCCCATCCGGCCGCCGCCGTCCTCCAGTTCACGGTCACCCCGCCGGACGGCGCGTCGGTGCTGATCCCGGCGGGCTTCCAGGCCGGCGCGGCGCCCGCCGACGGCAGCGGCCAGCAGGTCGTCTTCGAGACCCACCGGGACCTCTGGGCCACGCCGGCCACCCTGGCCACCGTGCTCAGCGGCAGTGCCGGCCGGCTCGACCCGGTGCGGCCGGACCGCCCGTTCGCGCCGTTCGGGCCCCGGCCGCAGCCGGGGGACGTGCTCTGGCTCGGGCTCGCCGGACCCGCGGCGCCGTACCCGATGCTCACGGTCGAGGCCGTGGTCGCCCCCGGCGGCACACCGGAGCCGGTCGGTGCGGGCGGGGACACCGCACCGGCCCCGGCGGAGCCGCTGCTGAACTGGGCGGTCCTCGACGGCAACCGGTACCGGCCGGTGGAGGTGGCCCGCGACGGCACCGCCGGGCTCCGGGTCTCCGGCACGATCGACCTGCGGTTGCCGATCGGCTGGGCGCCGGGCCGGCCGCCCTCCTCCCGGCCGCTGCCGGAGCTGCGGTGGCTGCGGGTGATCCTGGCGCACGGGGTGTACCCGCAGGCCCCGGCGCTGGCCGCGATCCGGCTCAACGCGGTCGCCGCCACCGCGGTCCGGACCGTACGCGACGAGGCGTTGCTGCCGGTCGCGAGCGGGCCGGCCGACGGGCGTACCCGGATGCGGCTGACCGCCGCCCCGGTCGTGCCCGGCAGCGTGCTGGTCGTGGTCGACGACGACCTGGCCGGGGACCCGCCGGTGGCCGCCCGGTGGCACGAGGTGGCGAGCCTGGCCGGTCAGCCGCCCGACGCCCGGGTGTTCACCGTCGACCACGCGACCGGCGAGCTCACCTTCGGCGACGGGCGGGAGGGCGCCAAGGTGCCGCCCGGGTTCCGCAACGTGCGGGCCCTCAGCTACCGGGTCGGCGGCGGGCGGGCCGGCGCGGTCACCGCCGGGGCGGTCAACGCCACGGTCACCTCGCTGCCCTTCGTCACCGGCGTCACGAACCCGCTGCCCGCCTCCGGTGGCGCCGATGCGGAACCGGTCGAGCGGACCCTGCGGCACGGCCCGGCCCGGTTGCGGGCCGGCGGGCGGGCGGTCACCGTCGCCGACTACGCGTACCTCGCCGCCGGCACCCCCGGTGTGCTGGTGGCGCGCGCGCACGCGGTGGCCGGGGTCGACCCGGCCCGCCCGGGTGCGTTCGTGCCCGGGGTCGTCGGGGTCTTCGTCGTCCCCGCCCGGCAGGAGGGTGGCATGCCGCCGGTCCCGGACAGCGCCACTCTGGACGCGGTCGCCCGCCACCTGGCCGGCTACGCGGCCCCCGCCGGCGTCCGGGTGGTCGCCGCGGCCCCCGGCTACCAGCGGGTGCGGATCGAGGCCCGGCTGGCGGTGGACCCGGATCGGGACCGCGCCGAGGTCTTCCAGGCGGCCGGCGACGCGTTGCTGGCCTACCTGCACCCGGTCAGCGGTGGCGCGGACCGGGACGGGTGGCAGCTGGGCGCACCGCTGCCGTATGTGGCACTGGTCCGGCGGCTGCTCGCCGTCCCCGGGGTGCGGGCGGTTCCGCTGCTGCGCGCCGTCGTGGCCGGCCGCCCCAGCCCGCCCTGCGCCGATGCGCCGCTGCGCCGGTACGCGCTGCCCTGGGCCGACCGGCCGGTGCTGATCCCGGCCCCGGAACCGGGCGGGGAGCGGCGATGACCTTCCGCCTGCTCGACGCGTATGTCGGCTGGGACCCCGACCGGCGCGACAAGGTGCCGCCCGTACCGCCGTTGATCGGGTTCGATGATCCGGCCGGCCTGCGCCTGCCCCGCCTCGGGCCGGTCCCCGACGGGCCGGACCGGGCCGAGCTGCTGCCCTGGTTCCCGGACCGGCGCCTCGCGCCCGCCCGGCGACCCGGCTGGTATCTGCTGGCCGGCGCCCGGGTGCTGCGGCGCGACGGCTGCGGTGCCGGCTTCACCCCGGTCCGGCTCGCCGGTCCCCGGCCGCGCCGACCGGTGGCCGTCGCGGCCTGCGGACACTGGCTGGCCGTCGCCGGCCCGCGCCGGCTGGTGATCTGGTGGCGGGAGGGCGAGCAGCCGACCGGGATCGCCACCGGTGACCCGATCGCGCGGCTGGCGGTGGCCCGGGACGGCACGGTCCTCGCCGCCGGGCCGGACGGGACGATGCTGCGGGCGTACGCCCCCGACGGCTGGCTGCGCCGCACCTGGGCGACCGGGCTGCCGGGCCGCGTCGAGGGTCTCCGGTTCGGGCCGCACCGGCGGGTCTGGCTGGTCACCGCGGAGGGCGAGGGCCGGCGCCTCTGGGTGGCGGACCGGCTCGGCTCCACGCCGGTGGCGGCCACCCTCGACGACCTCGCCGCGGAGCTGCCGCCGAGCGCCCTCGCGTCGGCCGTGGACGATCCGGACGGCGGTTTCTGCCTGCACCGGCCGGAGTCGCCGGCCGCGGAGGCCGGCCTGGAGTGCTTCGACTGGCAGGGCCGCCCGCTGGACAAGCCGCTGCCCCGGGCCGCCGGCACGCTGGCCGCCGAAGGCGAGCTGGAGACCACCGCGCTCGACAGCGGGGTGTCCCGGTGCCGGTGGCATCGGGTGCGGATCGACGCGGACGTGCCGGAGGGCACCACCGTTCAGGTGTCGGTCGCGGTCACCGAGGACGCCGACGACGCCGGCCGGCCGGCCGGATCCGACTGGCAGGCGCTCCCGCCCGGCGCCCTCGACGCGCTCGTCGACCAGCCCCCGGGCCGCTACCTCTACCTGCGGGTGCGGCTCACCTCGGACGGCCGGGACACCCCGCTGGTCCGGCGGATCCGGCTCGACTTCCCCCGGCACACCAGCGCCGAGCTGCTGCCGGCGGCGTTCCGGGAGGACCCGGCCGCCGACGACTTCGCCGAGCGGTTCCTGTCGCTCTTCGACGCCACCATCGGCGACGTCGACCGGGTCGTCGAGCGCTATCCGGCGCTGCTGGACGGCCGGGCCGTTCCCGGCGAGGCCCTGCCCTGGCTGGGCGGGCTGCTCGGGCTCGCGTTCGAGGCGGGCTGGGGCGACGACGTGCGGCGCGAGCTGATCGCCGCGGCGCCCGAGCTGTTCCGCGCCCGGGGCACCCCGGCCGGCGTGGCCCGGGCGGTGCGGATCGTCTTCGGCGCCGACCCGGTGCTCCACGAGCTCGCGGCGGAGCGGGCCTGGCTGCGGTTGGGGGTCGACGGGCAGCTCGGCGTGGCGCATCTCTTCGGCCGGTCGCGCGGCCGGATGCGGGTCGGGGCGAGGCTCGCCGGTGCGCCGCTGCGCGGCCACGGCGACGCGTACGAGGATCCGCTGCGCGAGCACGCGTACCGGATCCGGGTCTCCTTGCCGGCCCGCCCGGACCGGCGGCCGGACCTGGACGCGCTGGCCCGGCTGGTCCGGGCGCAGGCCCCGGCGCACACCGTCGCCGAGGTGCACGGCGGCGGGCTCGGCTGGGTGGTGGGGGTGCGGTCGGTGGTCGGGGTGGACACGGCGCTCGTGCCGTTGCCGCCGGCCGTGCTGGGTTCGGCGGCGGCGAAACCGGTGGCCGGTGTGGAGCCGCTGCGGCTGAACAGGCAGAGCGTGCTGGCACCCGGCCGGCGCGGCGAGTACCGGGGAATCGCGGTGGGGGAACGGTCCACGGTCGGCGTGACGACGGTCGTGTGGTGAATCGAATCGAGGGATGGACATGACGGAAACCGGCATCGACTTCGACGCGCCCGCTCCGCGGCGGCTGCGGTACTTCCACGGGCGGGCGTTGAACGCGCCGGACCTGCGTGGGGAGCAGGAATACCTGCAGGAGAAGCTGAAGCGGCAGGTGCGCTGCCTGCTCGGGTACGGGGTGGCGCACGGCCTGTTCGTGCGCGGCGCCCAGGCCTCCGCCGCCGCTACCGAACAGGCCCCGGATTCGGGCGTCGCGGAGGCGCCGGCCGAGGAGGCGGCCCAAGAAGCGGCCGAAGAAGCGGCCCAGGAAACGGCCCAGGGGGCGGAGCCCATCGACGAGACGGGGGCCCGGCCCTGGCCGCCGCGCGGGAAGGTCTGGATCACCCCCGGGCTCGGCGTCGACGCCGAGGGCAACCAGATCGTGGTGCCCGGCACCTGCGAGATCGACCTCTGGGAGCGGCTGCCCGCCGAGGAGCGCACCGACAACCCGCCGAGGACCCTCTGGATCGGCGTCGTCTACCACGAGGAAGGCACGTCGCCGACGCGGTCCGTCTTCGTCTCCGACTGCGGCGACACCTCGGACTGCGAGTTCGGCTGGACCCGGGAGACCTTCCGGATCCGCGTCACGTCCCGGCGGCCGGAATCCGACCGCCGCTGCGGCACCTGCGGCCCGGTCGACGACCAGCTGTTGGCCGGCGAGCCGCATCCCGTGCTCTGGCTCGCCCGCATCGACGTGGACTGGCGGGGACCGGTCCGTCCGGAGGGGATCCACATGAACATCCGCCGGCTGTTCGGGCTGCGCGTACCGACCGTCATCACCGGGATCAGCTGGGAGCACGGGCAGACGTACTCCGTGGAGGACACCAAGCGCCTGCTCGGCACCACCGACCGCGCCGGCGGCCTGCGAGTGCGGTTCTCCGACGACATCCACGTCGGCGGCCTGCAACGCGGCGTGATCGACATTCAGGTGATCGAGGGCGGGGCGGGCAAGAACGCCTCCTCCTGGTTCATGGGCGGCGAGTTCGGCGAGGTGCCGCAGGGCGAGCGATACACCCGGGAGCTGCGCTACCGGCAGACCACCCGGGAGACGTTGCAGGAGGACGACCGGGTGCTGATCACCATCCGTACGGCGTTCCTGCTGGACCGCTGCTGCCGGCCGGTGGACGGCACGCACGTCGGCGGCCGGGTCCCGCTCATCGGCGGTCCGGAGCCGCGCCGCGGGTGGTGCGGGCGCCCACCCGCCGGGTTCGGGCCGTGGACGTCGGGCAGCGGTGCCGGCGGCGACGTCTTCGAGAGCTGGTTCTTCGTCGCGGGCGGCGCGGGATGACCGCCGTGACGACCGCCGGGTGCGGCTGCGGCGGTGGTTGCGGCAGCGGTGCCGGCTCGGCCGTCGCCGGGAGCGGCGCCGGCCTCACCCGCCCGCTGTTCTTCCCCGGCCAGCTCCTGACCGACGAGGACCTGGGCGCCCTGACCGGGTACGTGACCGCGAAGGCGCGCCTGCACAACCGGATGATCCTCGGCGCGGGGGTGGTCTGCGGCCTGGACGTGGTCTGCGACCCGTGCGGCCGCGGCGGTGTCGGCGTCCGGGCCGGGTACGCCCTGGACTGCTGCGGGCACGACATCGTGGTGGAGTCCGACGCCCGGCTGGACGTCGCCGCGCTGTTGCGCGATCTGCGCCACCGTTCGCTCGGGGTGGACTGCGGCGATCCGTGCACCACACCCGGCCTGGACCCGGACGACCGGGACTACGGCCTCTACGTGCGCTACCTGGAGGAGCGGGTGGAGCCGGTGGCCGCGTACCCCACCGGTGACTCGTGCGGCGGCGACTGCCAGCCGTCGCGGGTGCGGGAGACGTACGGCTTCCTGCTCAAGTCGATCGACCACGGCGACCACGGCGGCGACCACGGTGCCCGGCTGGCGCGCTGTCTCGGCGACCCGAACCGGTTCGAGGAGATCCGTGGGCGGGCCTACCGGCTGGACCTGTTCCGGCCGGCGTTGGCCGAGGTCGGCGCGGGACCCACCCGGCCGGTCGAGTTCCGGGAGGAGCACATCCTGCCGCTGCGCACCGCGTACCAGGACCTGAAGGCGACGCTGGCCGCAGCCGGCCCGACGCCGTCCGGGGAGGCCGCCCGCAAGATCGCCGAACAGGTGCGCCGGCTGGCCGCCCTGATCGCCCGGTACGACCTCGCCGCCGCGGAGATCGGCGGGGTGGAGGAGGTGCTGGGCGAGGCCCGATCGCTCTTCGCGGCCGCCCTCGGTGTCCTCGAACCGCTGCTGGCCAAGGACCAGCACGTCTGGGACGACCCGGGTCTGCGCGCCACCGTCCGGGCCGTGCTCACCGAGGCCGTGGCCCGCTGCGGCACCAGGCCGGAGCACGGCTGGGAGCAGGAACGGCGGATGCTCCTCGCGGGGCTGCCGCTGACCTCGGAGGTCCGTGCCGACCTGCGGCGGCTGCGCGAGTGGCTCTTCGTCCGGCTGGAGAACATCCCGGACCGTGGCGACTGCACGCTCCCGGCGGACGTGAGCCTGCCCGTGCCGGAGCCCGCCGCCGGCGCCGGCCCGGCCGACGCGCGGGATCTGCTGGCGCTCGAGAAGGCGGCGGCGCGGCTGATCGGCTGCCTGCGCCGGCTGCTCGCGGACTGCGCCTGCCGCAGCCTGCTGCCGGCGTGCCACGACTGCGCCGACTCCGACGTGCTGCTCGCCCGGCTCACCCTGCGGGACTGCGCGGTGCTGCGGATCTGCACGATCGAGCGGCCCCAGGTGCACACCGGCGGCGCCTGGACGCCGGCCCTGCACCGGGCCTGGGAACTGGCCACCCGGATCTGCTGCTCGCCCCCGGCGGACCAGCCGGACCCGGGCGAGAAGGGCGAGGACGAGCCGCTGGAACTCGCGTACGTCGAGGGCCTGCTCGCCCCGCCGGTCTACGGCTCCGACCTCGACGAGTTGCTGGCCCTGCTCCGGGAACCGGCCCGCGACGAGCTGGCCGACCTGCGGGAGCGGCTCGCCGAGCTGGAGCGGAGGGCCGCGCCGTGACGGCGGTGCTGCGGCCCACGTTCTCCGAGGGCCAGATCCTCGCCGCCGCCGACCTGGAGGCGGGCGTCGGGCACCCGCGGAACCACGCCGCCCGGCACGACCGTTACCTGCACCAGTGGGGGATCGCCGAGGGGCTGACGCTCGCCAAGGAGCAGAAGGAGGACCCCGGCGGCGGCGACCCGTACGTGGAGGTGACCCTCCGGGCCGGGGTGGCGATCGACGGCACCGGGCGCGAGATCGTCGTCCCGGATCCGGTGGTGCTGCTGGAGTCGGGCTTCGAGGAGATCAACGGTGCCGACCCGAAGAACCCGGCGGCTACCGACCCGTACCCGGTCTTCCTCGCCGGCCTGGACGACGAGCAGGTGCCGCTCTCGTTCACCAGCGACCGGTGCGGGACCGGGCAGCCGCCGGCCCGGATCGAGGAGACCTACCAGATCATCTTCGGCAAGCTGGGCGACCAGCTGACGGCGTTCGACCCGGTGGCGGTCGGCGACGGGCCCGGCGACGGCGACCGGTGGCGGGTCCTGCTCGGCTATGTGCACTGGAACGGGGAGCACTTCGTCGACATCAGCGACGAGGATCCGCAGGGAGTGGCGCCGCCCCGCGCCGGGGTCCGCGCCGCCGTGGTGGCGGCGCCGGCCGGCGGGCTGGTCCTGCGCACCCGGCCGGTCGGCGAGCCGGGCACGGTGCTGCGGATCGACGAGAAGGACGGGTTCTTCTTCGGCACCGTCGGCGCCGGCGGCAGCGAGCAGGACCTCGTGACCGTCTCGCCGGCGGGCACGCTGACCGTCCGCGGCTCGATCACGGAAGCGCCCCGCGGCGGCGACGTCCTGGTGGCCTCCGGAGTGATCAACGACGGCCTGCTGCTGCCCCTGCCGGCGGGGGTGGACCCGGACAAGGTCGCCGAGGGGAGCGTCGTGCTGCACGTGTGGCTGCGGCCGCATCGCCCGGAGATCGCGCCCCCGCTGGACGAGATCTCGATCGAGACCACCGTGGTCTGCCACCTCGACGAGGAGCGGCGGGTGAACTGCCGGATCCGCACGGTCACGTTCCCGACGGGCGGCCCGGTGCAGACCGAGTCGCCCGCGCCGGCCGATTTCCTGCTGCTGGCGGTGGCCGCGACAGAGCAGGGAGGCTGATTCCGATGGGCGTCACGGTCGTCCACACGACGCTGACCAAGCACATCCTCGGCGCGATCGACCTGACCGGGCCGCCGGGCCCCCCGGCGTCGCGGGACCGGCTGGTCGGGGCCGCGCTCCCGCTGCGCCTGGGCCGGGCAGCCGACGACGGCGGGGGCACGGAGCAGGCGCCCCGGGTGCTCGTGCCGGCCGAGCAACTCGCCACGGCCGCCGCCGAGCGGGTGGCGGGGCTGCTGGACGACCCGATGGCGTTCGGGATCGGCCCGGGCCGTACCCCGGCGCCGCTCAGCCCGTGGAAGGCCGGCAGCAAGCCGGTCGAGCTCAAGACCACCGGCATCAATATCACCCTGGACCGCACCTCGACCGCCCAGCCCACCCCGGTGCTGGTGGTTCTCGCCGGAAGCGACGGCGATCAGACCCTCACCGGCGAGGTCACCGAGATCACCCTCGTCGGCCAGGTCTTCGCCGGTCGCAAGCTGACCACGATCGGCGTCGCGCTGAAAGCGGACGCCTGGTACACGGTGCTCACCCTGGCCGCGGGCTGGCACGGCCGGCTCGAAGCCCTGCGGGCGACGTCGTGACCGAGCCGACGATCCTCGTCGAGCGCTGCGTCGTGCGGGTGCTGCGCCGCGGCGGATGGAGCTGGGGTCCGCACCCCCGGGACCTGCCGCCCGCGATCGTCCAGGCGGTCGCCGACCTGATCGCCGCCCGGTACGCCGGCGAGCCGGCCGGCGGCGAGGACGTGGAGATCACCGAACCGGTGACGATCGTGGTCCCGGTCTCCGCCGCGACCCTGCGCGCTGCGCCGGGCCGATGGCCGGTGCTCGCCGCGGCCGCTCTGCACGCCTCCCGGCCCGGCCCGGGCCCGACCACGGTGTTCGTGGAAAGTCCCCACACGCCGACGTTCGCGCAGTGGCCGGGCGGCGCCGCGCGGGCACCTGCCGGCCCCGGCCCGGCGTACCAGGTGCTCCACGACCCGGACGGCGGGATCACCCCGGCCCGCTCGGGCCGCGACGACGAGGCCGCCGGGGCGGGAGCGACGTCGTTCGCGGACCTGCCGCCCGCGGTGGCGCTGGCCCGGCTGCTCGCCGAGATCCGCGCCCAGGGCAACCTGGCCGAACTGCTCGACCTGCTGCCGGAGCAGACGCTGAGCCACTACGCCGCGGTGCTCGGCGGCGTCCACCCCGAACCGGCTCACCCGGAAGCCGGCCCGCCGGCCGTGCCCCGGGCGGCGACCGGCGCTGCCACCGATCCTGCGACCGGCACCGCGCCCGAGCCGGCAGGATCCCACCCGGACAAGGACGTCGCCGTCGTGGCCGCGCCCGCACCGCAGGCGCTACCCGACGGCGGGAAACCGGTCACTGCCCACGGCACCGCGCGGCGACGGCTGGCCGACGCCGCGGCGCTCCCCGCCGACACTCCGGACGGCCGGGCCCTCGCCGCGGCGCTGACCAGCCGGTACGGCCCACCCGCCGAAGCCACCACCACCGCGCCCCACGACGCCCCGCCGGTGCGGCTCGGCACCGTCGAGGTCCGGTCCGCCGTGCCCTTCCTGGTCGCCGCCGCCCTGGCACGGATCGGCGTCCTCGACCGCATCGGCACCGCCCTGACCACCGCCGGCCTCGCCGCCGACGCCCCGCTGCTCGCGACCGCGCTGGCCTACCAGGCCCTCGGCCCGCTGGAACGCGGCTGGCGCCGCCCACCCACCGACCGGCACGACGCGGCCGCCTTCGCCGGGCTCGCGGCCGGACGGCCCGAGCCGGACCTCGCCGCTTTCGCCCGCCGCGCCCGGACGGCGTTGCCGCTGATCGACGCGCTGCTCGGTCTCGCCGTGGCGGCCGGCCACGAACCCGGCCGCCCGCTGGTGGTGACCCGCGTCGCCGCCGGGCACGGGGACGGGCTGCTGCTCGCCGAGGCGGACGGGGCGTTCCCGATCGCCTGGACCACCGGCGCGGACGGCCTGGTGCCGGGCTGGCGGGCGGCCGGACGACCACTCACCCTGATCGCCGGCCCGGCGCTCGGCACGGCACCCGCCCGGGCCTTGGCCGCCGCGGGCGTAGCCCTCTGCGCCGCGTTCCCACCCAGCCGGGGCGAACGGTGGCACCGGCTTCCCGGGCGGCGCCGGCTCTGGGCCACGGACCCCGCCGCCGAACCGCCCGCCGACGTCGACTTCGGACTGCTGGCGGAGACCCTCGACCGGCAGATGGCCGACGCCGCCGCCCGCGCTGCCGTCCCCCTGGACCACGGCGGGCCACTGCAACGCACCGTCACGCTCGCCGCCGGCATCGGCCTCGCCACCATCGCCTGGCAGCTCTGGCGGGACCGCGAGCCCACCGAGGCGACGCTGGCCGCGGAACGCTTCGGCGATCTCAGCGCGGTCGTCACCCATACGCCGGACGAGGTGCGCGTCCGGCTGCCCCTTGGCCGGCGGCACGCCGACCTCGACCGCTGTGGCCTGCTCGCCGACGTGCCCGGGGCGTTCTGGCTGGGCGGTCGCACACTGCGCTTCAGCGGAGGGTAGCCATGCCCGAGCGGTCCGACCTCGCCCACGCCCAGCTGCGGATCCGGCTGGGGCCGCTGCACCGCGCACTGCGCGCCGCCGCCGACCGGCGCGGCCAGTCGGCCGCCCGGCTCAGCCGTCCCGACCTGACCCCGTTCTGCGTCACCGACGAGCAGGTGGCGGCCCTCCTCGACCAGGTGGACGCGGCGGCTCCGGTCGGCTTCTCGCCCGGTGAGGTCTCCGGCGAGGAACGTGACGTGCGGCGCGCGGCGGCTGCGATCGGATACGCGCTGCCGCTCGACGCGCTCGCGGCCCGGCTCCGGCTGTGCCGGGCCGAGCAGGACCTGCTCCTGCTGGTTGCCCTGCCCGATCTCGATGCGGCGTACGAGCGGATCTTCGCGTACGTGGTGGACGACCTGAACCGGCGCGCCCCCAGCGCCGAACTCCTCGCCGCGACTCTCGGCGGCGGCCTCGCCGTGCCGCGGCTGCTCGCCGAGTTCGCGCCGCTGCGCCGGTACGGTCTGCTGCGCGCGCTGCCCGGCGACACGTCCCGCCCCGGCCAGGAGTTCCGGCTCGGCGACGGCGTGCTGGACCTGCTGCTCGGCTGGTCCGGCGACCTCGACCTGGTGGCCCGCGACCCCGGCGAGGTGCTCGCGCCGCCGGGCTGGGCCCCGCCGGCGAACCTGGACCCGGCCGTACCCGACCGGCTCGGCCCGGCCGTCGCCGACGGACGCCTGAACCTGATCGGCATGTGGGGCGCCGCGGCCACCCAGCGCGACGCCGCCCTGGCCGTCGCCGCGGCGGCCGGCCGGCCACTGCGGACCCTGCCCGCCGGGTACGTGCCCGACGACCCGCCCGGCGCCCTGACCGCCCGGCTCGCGGCCGCCGCCCGGACCGCCGCCGCCCTGCGCGCCGTGGTCTGGATCGCCGCCGACGAGGTGCGGGACGGCCCGGCCGAGGCGGCGATCGTCGAACTCCTCACCCTTACCCGCCTGCCCGTGATCGTCAGCGGAGCCGTGCCCTGGCGACCGGTGCCCCTGCTCACCTGCCGCGCGTACGCCGAGACCACCCTGCCCGCGCCCGACCACCGGCAGCGCCGCGCCGCGTGGTCCGCAGCCCTGCCGCAGCTCGCCGCCGACCTGGTGACCGACCTCGCGGTCCGGTACCGGATGAGCGGCGACGAACTGCGCGCGGTCGCCGCGGTGGCCGAGACCGGCGCCCACTTCGCGGGCAACGGCCGCCCGGACCGGATCGAGAACCACCTGCCGCCGGCGCTCGCCGCCGTCACCCGCGGGCATTCCTCGGCGTACGCGCGCGCGGTAGCCCCGCGGCGCACCCTGGACGACCTGGTCCTGCCGCCGGAGCAGTACCGCCGGGTGCTGGAGATAGCCGCGGCGTTCCGGGCCTGGCCCCGGGTGGCCGAGGCGTGGGGCTTCGGGCGGCGCACCAGCGACGCGGGCGTCAAGGCGCTCTTCACCGGCGAGCCCGGCACCGGCAAGACGCTGACCGCCGAGATCATCGCCGGGCTCCTCGGCCTCGACCTGCTCAAGGTCGACCTCTCCCAGCTCGTCTCCAAATGGGTCGGCGAGACGGAGAAGAACCTGGAAACGGTGTTCCGCCAGGCCGAGGAGAGCCAGGCGCTGATGTTCTTCGACGAGGCCGACTCGCTCTTCGGCAAGCGCGGCGACGTCCGGCACGGCACCGACCGGTACGCCAACCTCGAGGTCGGCTATCTGCTGCAACGGCTCGAAGCCAGCGACGCGCTGGTCGTGCTCGCCAGCAACTTGCAGGAGAACATCGACGTCGCGTTCACCCGGCGGTTCCACTTCGTCGTCAACTTCGTGCGTCCCGGCCACGCGGAGCGGCTGCGGCTGTGGGACGGCGCGTTTCCGCCGGAGGCACCCGTCGCCCCGGACGTGGACATGGAGGCCCTCGCACGGCTCGACATGACCGGCGCGGGAATCTCCTCGGCGGCCCGCAACGCGGCGCTGATCGCGGCGGACGACGACGGGCGCGCGATCACCATGCGCGATGTGGTCGCCGGGGTGGCCCGGCAGTATCAGCGCGAGGCCAGGCTGCTGCGCCAGAGCGACCTCGGCGCGTACGCGAGCCTCCTGGAGGGGCACGCCAAGCAGGGACGGAGCTGAGCCGTGCCCCCGCCGGCGAAGACGCGGATGCCCGGACCCCGTCCGGCGGCGACGGTCGCCCCGGCGCGCAAACGTGCCCCGGTGCGGGCGGCCGAGCCGGTCCGGGCCCGGCCGGCGGGACGTGGCTCGGCCGGGCCCGGGATGCGACCGGTAGCCGGCAACTCGGCCGTCGCGTCGATGCTGCAGGCGTTGCCGCCGGGTGCGGCGGTCGCGGATGCGGGGCGGCGGTTGTCCGGTGGGGCTCCGGCTGCCCGGGCGGCGGTTTCGGCCGTACCGTCGCTTGGTCTGCCGTCGCGCGGCGGGCCGGACTCTTCCGCCTCCGTCCTCTCGGGTCCCGCATCGGCCGCTCTCGCGGCCCCGCCGTTGCCGGCCGGGGCCGGCTCGGGCCCGCCCGGCAGCGTCGCGAGTTCCGCGGCCGGGCCGGTTTCCGCTGCCGCGGCCACACCGGTCCGGGCTGGGGAAGCCTCCGCTGCTGCTTCCCCTGCTGCCGCCTCCCGGGTCGAATCCTCGTCCTCGGCCCGTTCCGCTGCCGCTTCCCCGGTTGCTTCCTCGGCTGCGGCCTCTTCCGCTGCCGCTTCTTCCGCTGCCGCCTCCCCGGCTGCCGATGGTGCGGCTCCGGCCGGGCAGCGGGGCGGTCCCGGGTCGGATCCGAAGTTCCGTGCGCTCGCCAAGGACGTCAAAGCCAAGAAGCGGCGGATCGGCGCCAGGTCACCCGCCCGCCGAGGCCGAGGCGGGCGCCGCCGGCGCTGCCGCCCGTCAGCCCGACGACCACCGGGTGGCCGAGGGCAAGGCCGCCCAGGCCGACAACATGGACGCCGCGAAGCCGCGCGAGTTCGACAAGAACGCGTTCATCCGGGCCGTCGAGGAGGCGATCGCCAAGCGGGCACCGCAGAACCTGGAGGAGGCCGACGAGTTCGCCGACTCCGGCAAGGCGGCCGAAGCCAAGGCCGAGGTGCAGGGCCAGGTGCAGACCGGCAAGGCCACCTCGGCGGGGGAGATCGCCACCACCACAGCGGCCGGGCCGGACACGTCCAAGGTGGTCGACAAGCAGGTCGTACCCCTGGCACCGGACCGCCCGCCGGGCGCACCCGCCCGCCCGGACCCGCGCCTCGCGGTGCCCGATCCCGCCCCGCCCGCCGCGACTGACTTCTCCGCCGGCCCCCGGCAGATCGACGCCCAGATGGCCGACGCTCAGATCACCGAACCGCAACTGGTCAAGTCCAACGAGCCCCAGTTCACCGGCGCTCTGGACCAGCGCAAGACGGTCGCCCAGCACTCCGCCGAGGCACCCGGCAAGGTACGCGCCAACGAGCGCACCACCCTGAACGCAGCCACCGCCGCAGCCGGGAAGACCGGAGCCGAGGGCATGGCGGGGCTCGCCGCGGCCCGGCGTGCCACGGGCCAGGAGGTCACCGGCGGCAAGACCAAGGCACAGACCACCGACGAGGCGAAGCAGGCCGCCGTCATGGCCCTGCTGCAAAGGGTCTTCGACGCGACGAAGAAGGACGTCGAGGAGATTCTGACCGGCCTCGACGAGAAGGTCGACACCAAGTTCACCGAACGGGAGAAGGAGGTCCGCGACGCCTTCACCGCCGAGCACAAGCGGGAGATGGAGGCGTACAAGGACCGGCGGTACAGCGGGAAGCTCGGCTGGTATCGCTGGGGCCGGGACAAACTGCTCGGCCTGCCGAAGGAAGCCGACAACATCTTCGTACGCGCCCGCGAAGGCTATCTACGCGGCATGCGTCAGGTCATCGCGGACGTCGCCGACCTCATCGCGACCGAGCTGGGCCGCGCCAAGCAGCGCATCGCCCAGGGCCGCACCGAACTCCAGACGGCGATCACCAAGCTGCCCGCGGACCAGAAGGCGATCGCCCGCGAGGCCGCGGCGGACTTCGCCGGCCGCTTCGACGACCTGCAGCAGTCCGTCGACGACAAGGGCACCGAACTGGTCGACACCCTGGCGACCAAGTACACCGACGCGCTCAAGGCGGTCGACGACGAGATCGCCGCCGAGAAGGAGAAGAACAAGGGCCTGGTCGCCAAGGCCGTCGACGCCGTCAAGGGCGTGATCAAGGCCATCCTCGAGCTGAAGAACCTGCTGCTCGGCGTGCTGGCGAAGGCCGCGCAGGCGGTCATGCTGATCCTCAAGGACCCGATCGGCTTCCTGCGCAACCTGGTCTCCGCGGTCGGCGCCGGACTCAAGCAGTTCCTCGGCAACATCTGGAAGCACCTGCTGGACGGCCTGCTCGGCTGGCTGCTCGGCGCGGCGGCCCAGGCCGGCATCCAACTGCCGGCGAAGCTCGACGCCAGGAGCCTGGCGCTGATGCTGGCGAGCATGCTGGGCCTCACCGTCCAGGCGATCCGGGCCCGGATCATGAAGAAGCTCCCGAAGCCGGTGCAACAGGCGATCGGCCACGTCGAGCAGGCCGTGCCCATCCTGGTCCGCATCACCAAGGACGGCGTCGGCGCGGTCTGGGACGACGTCAAGACCAGGGTCGGCGACCTCAAGAAGAACCTCTTCGACAACATCGCCGAGTTCATCGTGCCCACGGTGATCGAGGCCGGCATCACCTGGATCCTGTCGCTGCTCAACCCGGCGTCCGCCTTCATCCGAGCGGTGAAACTGATCATCGACATCGTCCGGTTCATCGTGGAGCGCGGCCGCCAGATCATCGACTTCGTCAACGCGGTCCTGGACGCGATCATCGCAATCGCCAAGGGCGGCTCGGGCGGAGTGCCGGCCCTGATCGAGAAGGCCCTGGCCAGATCGATCCCGGTCCTGATCGGCGTGCTGGCGGCGGTCCTCGGCCTGGGCGGAATCCCGGGCCGGGTGAAGAAGTTCGTCGAGAAGCTCGCCAAGCAGGTGGGCCGAGCCCTCGACTGGGTCATCAACAAGATCGTCACCCTCATCAAGAAAGCCTGGGCGAAGATCGCGTCGAGGTTCACGAGGAAGGGAAAGAAGGCGAAGAAGGAGGAAGCGCCCGGTGGGCCCATACCGGAGCTTTCGGCCAAGGTGCCGATGGTCGATCAGAAGCACACCCTCCGGCTGACTCAGTCCGGGGAACTGACCATGGCGAGTGTCCCTGGCCGCGTGATCGACAAGTGCAAGGCGATCATCGTGACCTTGAAGGGAAAGCCTGCCAGCAAGGCTGAGGTTGCCGCGCTGCGCGGGATCGTGCAACTCTCCGGCAAGGCGGAGAAGGCCGCGGGGCGTGCGAAGGCCGCCACCAAGGCCGCTGACAGGAAGGCGCACCTGCAAACGAGCAAGGCAGCCTTCACCTCGCTGGACGCCGCGATCGCCAGCTACGGTCAGACGTTCACACGTGGGGATCTTCTGGTACCCGCGAAGTGGACCCCAAAGGTCGAAGCCGCCCTGCGCAAACACCAGCGCTCTGCGGTTGCTTCCTTCAAGAGCAAGGGCTTGAGCGATCCGCAGATTCGTGACGTCGAGCAGGGGCGAATAGCCGAAGAAGCCCAGAAGAAGGATGGCTCGAAGAAGTCGACAAAGGACAAAAAGGCTCCGTGGTACGTTCGGTTCTTCCAGCATCAGGGCACTCAGATCGACAGTGCGTTCAAGACCAAGGTGGCGGCCGACGGGTCCCTCAAGCGGGCGAAGGTGCAGGTTTCTCCGCGAGGCCTACCGCAGGGCTCCCGGGTGCCCGACGTGTACGAGGCGTCGAGACTGTGGTGGGGCGACGTCACCACGAGCAACAGTTGGTCCGCTCACTTGGCGGCCTATGCTCCGGACTTCGGCGTGGAGGCCTTGGCGTTGCTCTACAGTCCGATGTCCTACTCGGAATATGTTAAGGAATTCAACGAGCAGGTGCGCGCAGCGAGGAAGCCATAGGAGGTTCAGAGTGGCAGAGGCCCGGAGCCATGAGAATATCGTCGAAATCTTTGCGAGGCTGTTGACGGGCCGGTCCCTCGATGATCTGGGTCTGTCCGACGTCGATGGCCGAGTGGACCTCAGAGGCATCACGAGTCCGTCGCCGGACGCGGTCGCATCCCGGCTGTCGAAGTCAGACGCGGAAAGCAAGTCGGCCGGAGATCTGACGTTCGACGGGGTGCGCCTCGAAGGCATCGACTTTTCCGGAAGCAGGCTGACGGATCTGCGCTTCTTCGGCGCCACTGTCGACAACTGCAGATTCGACCGAGTCCGATTCGATGACCTCGGGTTGTGGGCTACGAAGTTGTACCGTTGTTCATTCGATGGCGCCGGCCTGAGGGATGCCGTGCTGGGCGGTTGGGAAGACGGGATAGGGGACCGCTACGAAGCCACGAGTTTTGTCGGCGCTGATCTGCGGGGCATTGTGTGTTCGGTCGCCGAGTTTATCGACGTCGATTTCTCGCAGGCCGAGCTTGCCGGCATAGACTTCGATGCGTCTAGCTTCGTACGGTGCACCTTCGCTGGTGTGCTGCGCGAGATCATATTTTGGCGGAAGCCGCCGGATAGTGAGGTGACTACCGAGAATCCGATGCAAGACGTCGACTTCGGCGGCGCGGAGCTGCACGATGTGGAGTTCCGGCAGCTTTCGCTTGAGCGAGTGACCTTGCCCAGTGGCGACGGCCATGTTGTTGTGCGCAACTATCGCTGCGTGCTCGAACGCGGTATGGACAGCCTGTCGGGAACCCACGCGTTCGCCGCGGTCCTCGCCAATCAGATCCGGTGGGCGCACCCCGACCGCAAGATCGGGATCTGGCACCGAGACGAACTGGGCACGACGGACGCGGAACGAAACGAGGTAGCCGACATCCTGATCGAGCTTGACGCGGAATGCGCCGGGAACGCCTGATACCACGGCACGCCCCGATGCGTCCCAGCGTCCGGATCTCGCGGGGTGGGCCCACGAGTCCATTGTGCCGCTACTGGCCGGGTTCGACCGCGGTCGCTGTTATCTCGACGTGCTGCTCGCCGTTCCGGAACCCGCTGTCGGCTGAGTGGACGGAATCCGATTACTACATCAGGAGGCAGAGGCAATGTCTGACAGCACTCCGGCGCAGACTCGGGGTTACCGGCGTCGTCGGCTCGGCTTTCTCTGGGCCGCTCTTGTCGCGATCATCATTCTGATTCTGCTGCTGCTCGCGTTCTGCGGCGACGGGGGCACCACCCCGGTCGGCGGCTCCACGAGCAGCCCGCCCACGCCCACAAAGGTCACCGACCCCCCGACGACCGTGCCGACCACCACCACGCCCACCACGCCGCCGCCGACCACGCCGCCACCCACCACACCCACGACCACACCGCCCACGACGCCGACGACGCCGGTCAACAGTGAACCCACGACGGCTCCGCCGAAGGGCGGGCCCGACACGGGCGGTGGCAGCACCGCCGACGGTGGCATCCCGGGCGTTCTGGTGGCCGGTCTGATCACTCTGCTCGCCGCCTTGCTCGCCGGTGTGTTCGCCTTCCGCCGCCGGCCGGCGGATCGCTGACGAGTGCGTCGCATCCCGCGTCCGAGGGTGGCGGCCCTGGCCGCCGCCCTCGCGCTAGTGGGCACGACCTTGACCGCCGTCGGCATCGCCCAGCCTCATTCCGCCCCCGTCCGGCAGGCGGATCCCGCGGCGCCGGCCGGCGTGCGGGAGTCGGTCCCCGCACCCGGTCTGTCCCCATCGCACCTGCCCGCGCCGACGCCGGCCCGTTCGCTCCCGATCCGCCTCGACATTCCGAGGATCGGGGTGCACACCGACCTGGCTCGACTGGGGCTGAAACCCGACGGCACGGTCGAGGTCCCGCCGTTGGAGAGCGACGCCCCCGCCGGCTGGTACGAGAACTCGGTGGTCCCGGGTGAGACCGGCGCCGCGGTGATCCTCGGCCACGTCGACTCGGCGCGTGACGGTCCCGCCGTCTTCTATCTGCTGGGCACGCTCCGAACGGGTGACCGGATCTCTGTCCTTCGGGCGGACGGCACGGTGGCCCGGTTCACGGTGACCGGCGTGGCCCGGTATCCGAAGTCGCAGTTTCCTACCAGCCTGGTCTACGGCCCGACCGCCTATCCGGCGCTGCGCCTGGTCACTTGTGGCGGATCCTTCGACCGGGTCCGCCGTGCCTACCGCGACAACATCATCGTGTCGGCGCGTTGACTCGAACTCGCCCGGGAACGGTGACCTACCGCTGGTATCGGGTGACGGCGTCTCGCAGGTGGTCGTCGGGTCCGCGGACGAACAGGCCGCGGATCTCGGTGAACGGGTTGCAGACCGGCGGGATGTCGTCCTCGTCCTCGTATTCCGCTCCGGGGTCCTCCGGTAGCTGGACGAACGGGGTCCTCGGCTGGTCGGGGTGGGTGGGCTCGACCGGGTTGCGGTGCCACCTGGTGCCGTAATTGCGGTTGAGCACCTCGCCGAGGTACCAACCCGGCACCATGACAGCGGGCTGCTCGGCCTCCTCGGCCGCGAGCAGGTCGTCCCAGCCGGCGAACCGTTCACGCAGCAGCCGCTCCAGGCGGTCCAGGGAATCCACGGTGAAGTCCCACGCCTGCCCGGTCTCCCGGGACCAGACCGGAAAGGCCGTTTGCTGGGTCGCCAACCAGGTGTTCAGCCGTGGGTTGTCGGCCCAGTCGCTCATGCCTGGTCTCCACTCAGCGCTTGATAACGAAAAGATACCCATAGTCGTCGATCGATGGTATCGGGATGCGCCGATACGGTTCCGTTCCATATGGTGCCACACGGCGCCGGGGACCAGACGACGACAAACGGGGAGGCACCGGCGTTTCCTTCCCTGGATGGGGATCTACATGAGCTACCCCAGAGTCCGGCTCCGTGCGCACCTGCTGTTCCGTGGCCTGGTCGCGGCCGTCTGCGCCGTCCTGTTGTCCGCGGGCGCCGTGCCCGTCGCCGCGGCGGCGGCGCCGCTCACGCTTACCGGCAAGCGCTGCGACGTGAAGTTCAAGCTGACCGGAAACCCGTCGAAACCGGGGACGCTGCCGGTCGGTGACGCCAGCCGGATCAAGTCGGCGTGGGACACGTACGACTACGTGAACCAGCGGCAGTCGATGGACGGGCTGGTGGCGCCCACGGCCAAGGACCTCGCGGATGCCGGCACCGACTCGACGAAGTGGCAAGAGGGCGACCCGCGCAAGGTCTACGCCAGCTACAACAACCGGCAGAGCGGCTCGAACCCCTACAAGGGCACGTTCCAGGACTGGCTCAACGACGCGTACATCGACAACGCCGCCCGCCGCACGCGCGGCGAGGCCTTTCACAAGAAGGTCGTCCAAGACCTGAACCTGATCGGCCCGGACTGGCTCTGCGAGGTCGAGGTCAAGGACGCGAACGGCAAGGTCATCCGCCGGTACGACGCGGTCAACCAGAGGACCAAGGAGTTCGTCGAGATCAAGTCGGGTGGCGGGATCGTCGACAAGCAGCTGCCCAACGACCGCCAGGTGCTCAAGGACCCGCGGTTCAAGGACTATTCGCTGCGCTACGTCTACGGCCAGGAGCCGGAGGGCCGCACCACCACCAAGCTGCGTGAGCTCGGCGCCGCCGCCGGACAGCACCCGGACGGCAAGTCCCGGGTCACCGTCTACCAGCACCGCTCCACCCCGGTCGTGCGGTTCACCCCCGGCCCGCACACCAAGTTCGACCCGACGCTGAACCCGAACCCGCAGGCGAACTCCGGCTCGCGCGGCGGCCTCAACGACATGCTCAACCAGTCGAAGCCGACCCCGGAGACGATGCGCCAGCAGATCGAGCGCATCCGGCAGGGCGACGCCACCGGCCAGCGCCTGCGCGGCCCCGGCGGCGTCGACTTCTCCACCCTCGAGCTGCGGTTCGTCGGCGCCCCGGTCAAGGGCGAGGGCCTGGACTACTCGTTCACCGCCGAGAAGATGCCCGACCCGGACACCAACCCCGGCTTCGGCGGCCAGGAGAAGGCCCAGCTGATCTCCGACTCGTTCTTCACCTGGCTGGCGCTGACGCCGGAGAAATTCTGGGTGAACCTCAACCCGGACGAGCCGCAGCGGGTGATGGACGCCGAGTTCGGCAAGACCGACGCCGGGCGCGTGCTGCTCGAGGCCGACCTGGCGATGAAGCACGACTTCGCCGCGGCCATGAACCCGAAGACCGAACTGGGCAGGAAGTTCTGGGACGAGAACCAGTTGACCGACGGGCTGCCCTGCCTGCACGGCATCCGCAACTGGATCGAGCCGGAGCCCGCGCAGGTGCGTGAGCAGGACGGCGGCGTCTACATTCTGGACGCCCCGCTCAAGGTCAACTCGGTGCCGCAGGAGTTCGACCTCGACCTGCCCGGCGACCCGTGCGAGCCCACCAAGGCGCAGATCGAGCACAACCAGAAGGTCGTCGAAGAGCTGATCGTTCCGGCGGTCGAGAAGAAGATCAATCAAGATCCCGCGTACGCCGACCTGCGCCGTGTCTACACGTCCCGGGTAGCGGCGGAATGGATCCGGCTGCAGGACGCGAACAAGGCCACCGACTATCACAAGATCATCAACAGCGGCGACGCGTCGAAGTGGCCGATCCGCGGCGAGAAGTGGGACTTCAACGAGACCTGGCAGCGATACCTCAAGTCGTTCCGCGACGGCGACTACGAATTCGAGTGGGAGGCCGGCGGGCGGGTCTACATCTACACGATGGGCGGCGTCGACTTCTCCAAGTCGCCCAAGAAGAACGTGTCGAAGCAGCAGTTCACGGCGAAGCACCAGTACCTGCCGCGGAGCACGAGGACGTCGGTGCGGACCATGACCGACGACGCCGAGCGCGACGACCTGCTGCTGCTCGGCGGCAACACCAGGGCCAAGCCGACGGCCGGCGACTCCGGCGACCCGCCGACCGGCGGTGGGGGTGGCGGCGACGACGACGGCGGCCTGCCGATCACCGGCGACAGCGTTCCGGTGCCCGTGCTGGTCTCCGTCGCGCTCGCCCTGATCATCGCGGGCGCGGCCCTGACCTGGCGGGCCCGCCGCCGGCGGCGTACCTTCGTCAGCTAGAGATCGCGTTTCGCACAGCGGCGGCATCGTTCCCGATGCCGCCGCTGTGCCGTGCCCGGTGGCTGTCCCGCCGGCCGGGTGCCCAGTCGTTTTTGGAGGCTCTTGGACGATCGGCGCAGGCGCGTGAGAGGGCTGCTGGTCGCCGGAGTCCCGTTATCTTGAAGTCGGAAGCCGATCACATTCGGGAGGTGCGTATGACTGTCGAGATGGTCGTGCCGGCCTGGATGCATGAGCAGGTCACGGCCGAGCGGTACGCGGCGTGGACCGAAGAGCAGTGTGCGGGCATCGAGATCGTGGATGGGATGGTCCTGGCGAGTCCGAGCGCGTCCAAGCGGCACAACCGCCTGGCCCGGCTGCTGGCGAACGCCTTGGATGCTGCCGCGGGCCCGGAGTGGAACGCTGACATCGACTTCGATGTCCGGCTCCAGGACGTGCCGCTGAACAACCGCCGTCCTGACGTGACGGTGTACCGGGCGGAGACCATCGACGTCACTCCGACCCGACCCGAGCATGTTCTCCTTGTGGTCGAGGTGGTCTCACCCGGGTCGGAGACGACCGACCGGATCGTCAAGGCCGATCAGTACGCGAGGGCTGGCATTCAGTTCTATTGGCGTGTTGAGCAGGCCGCCACTGGTGCGCCTATCGTCTACACGCACGTTCTTGACCCGGCGACTGGCCGCTACCGCGATGGCGAAATCTTCACCGGCGTCGTGAAGCTGACCGCGCCCTTCCTCGTCGAGGTCGATCTGGGCCGGATCTGATTTCCTTCGAGACCGCTCCCGTATCGGTCGGTTGACGTTATATCTCGTCGGCCGTACTGTCTGGGCCGTGCAAGAACCCACCTTTCTCATCCTGGCCGCGCTCGCGGCCCGCCCGCTGCACGGGTACGGGATCGTCCAGTCCGTCGTCGATCTCTCCGACGGGGAGGTCAAGTTGCGCCCCGGCACGCTCTACGGCGCGCTCGACCGGCTCGACCAGCAGGGCCTGATCGTCGTCGACCGCGAAGAGGCCGTCGACGGCCGGCTGCGCCGTTACTACCGGCTCAGCGACAGCGGCGCCGCCGCCCTCACCGAGCAGGCCGAGCGCCTACGCCGCCGCGCCACCGCCGCTCACACGCAACTCGGCCTGCGCCCCGGCGTCGCCGGAGGTGCCGCATGAGCAGGGCGCTGCTGGCGGCGTATCCGGCCCGACTGCGCCGCAAGCATGGTGCCGAGTTGATCGAGACCTTGATCGAGATGGCCGGTCCCGGCCGCCCGACCCGCACTGAGAAGGGATGGCTCGTGTTCGACGGCCTTCGCGAACGGTTCCGCCCACCGACCCGCCGCCCGCTCGCCCTGATCGCGGCGGTTCTGGCCCTGCTCATCGGCGGCGCTCTCGGCGCGGCCGCCGGCTCCTGGCTGGGCACCTTCGGCTACGCCGTCCTTCCCGACGCCGGGGCGCTCGGCCAGCGGGTCCTGCCGCAGACCGGTGACGATCCCGTCTGGGGCAACTCGGACAACTACTTCTCCGTGTCCGGGGCGCTCCCCAGCGGGGCGAACGCCTACCAGGTCGCCGAACAGACCCGCCAGAAGCTGGCCGCCGAGGGCTGGCAGACCGGTCCACTCCTGTCCGGCGACGGCTCGGACGGCATCCTGGCCAACGTGCACTTCACCGCACAGACCGGCGAGGTTCAGCTGGACGTCTACGCCTACCCGGATGCCAACGGCGCGCAGGTCATCTCCATCTCCGGCTGGCCGCAGCGTCCCGCCGCGTACGTGCCGCTGACCGTCGCCGGAGCCCTGCTGGGCCTGGCCGCCGGCTGGCTGATCGGCGTGGCCCTGGCCCACCGCATCCAGGCGGCGCGCCGCCCCCGCCGGAGCGCGATCCTCACCACGACCGGGCTGGCGCTGGCGATCCCCTCGGCCGCCGGCTTCATCATCTCGCTGCTGCGCTACCTGACCGCGGCTGATCCGCTGCGCATGAGCGAGCTGGTGCACGCCCACGGCTTCGCCTTCGGCCCCACGATCGAGGTGATGCGCGCGCTGGACATGGCGGAGGGATCGTTGCTCACCCCCGGCGACCTCGGGAACCTGTGGATCTGGGGGTTCGCGCTGATCGCCGTGGCCGCGATCCTCGCCCGACCGGGCAACGACCCGGCCACCGCGCTGGCCGGCGAACGCGTCGACGCCGGCGAAGCCGGCTGACAACCCTCGTGACTGGGCGCTGCCGGGAAGTCGCCGCACCGCGCCCTGCCGCCCGGAAGCAGGTCGGCAGAGAGCGCGGCGCGGCGACGGCCGTGCCTACGGGGCGGCGACCTTGGCCAGCTCGGTGATGGCGACGGCCGCGCGGACGAACGTGTTGGCGGCGAGGTCGCCGATGGTCCTGATGCCGAACGCCTGCTCCAGCCCGGCGGCCTCCTCCTCGGAGACGCCGGACAGCGCATGGACCGGCGCGTCGACGAGGTCGGTCAGCGAGCTCGATTGGTAGGGCGGGTCGAGGACGGCGTTGAGGTTCACGGTGACTGCCATGACGGTGTTCCTCCTCGTTGGCCGGGATCCGGCCGGACGCGGCCGGGCAGCATATCGATGCTGCCACACAAGGCGCGCCCGTTCCCCGGTTGCTACGGGGTGCCGGGGTAGGCGAACGGGATGCCGTCGTTGGCGCTGAACGACTCCCGCAGCAGGTTGCCGGGCCGGTAGGGGACGTATGCGGCGCCGCCGAGGTTCAGTCGCAGGGCGGCGCGTTGCAACGCGCCGGCAGAGGTCTTCGCGTCCCAGCGGCCGGTCTTGACCCGGTGTTCGAGGGCGTACAGCGCGGCCAGGAGCTCGGCCGGGGTGAAGGAGCAGTGGCCCTGCCGGGCGACGTAGGCCTGCCGCAGCAGCCCGGACCTGCCGCTGCGGCTGACGGCGTTGCGGTATGCGTCCTCCTGCTGCACGGGCACCAACTGGTCGGTTGTGGTGTGGACGGTGAGTACGGGCATCTGGAGCCGGCCGAGGGGCACGGACGTGGCGAACAGGCGCCTCACCGCGACCGGGTCGGCGGTCAGGGACGCATCGCGGGTCAGATGGTCCAGCTCCGCGCGCAGGTCGAGGCCGGCCTTGCGGTACATCGCGCGGACGGTCTCCCGGTCGGCGGACTTCTCCAGGAGCCGCCGGTAGTCGACGCCCTTGTTCCAGGCCGGTTGCCCGCCCACCGAGGTCTCGATGTCGAACCGCGCCGGAGTCGTGAACTGCAGGCTCTGCCGCAGCCACTCGTACTGGCCGAGCTGGATGGCGTCGTGGTCGCCGGGCGCGGGAGCGGGCCGATCCGCCGGCCACGACGGAGCGTGATACAGCGCGGATGCCAGGGCGACCCGGGCCCGTCCGGCCGCTGTGGTCTGTCCCTGCGTGACGGCGGCGACCAGGGCGGACGTGGTGGCGAACGCTTCGTTGACGGTCGCGTACCCGGCCAGCTTGATGTGCTGCCGCGGGGCGAGCAACCGCGAGATCGAGAATTCGGCGTCGAGCTGGTAGTTGCCCAGCGCCGCTCCGCCGGCCACGATGCCGCATGTCGACAGTGCACCGTGGATCTTGCCCCGGCCGATCTCGGCCAGCTTCGCCGTGACCAGGCCGCCCATGGACGTGCCGACGGCCAGGACTCGGTGCGGCCGGCGGCCGATGGCGGTGACCGTCGCCGCCAGCGTGTCCAGTTGGTCGCGTGGCGCCGTGTTCAGGGCCCATCCGGCCGCCGCGTACGAGGATCCGGTCAGGCCGTAGCCCGCCGCGAGCAGTGCGGCACCGGTCCGGGGATCCGGCGCGTTCGCCGGCAGATTCGGTACGCCGGCGAAGGTGGGCAGGTAGCCGTGGCTGTACAACAGCAGGGTGCCGTTCCAGGCGGCCGGGATCTCGGCCTTCCACGTGGTGCCGTTCGGGAGCGAGCCGGAGTAGGCGGTCACCGCGGCCGATGCCGCGGTGCGCACGGCGGCGGCCGAGGCCATCGGCGACACACCGAAGGCGGCCATCGCCACGGCGGAGATCAATAGTGCCGACCGGAGTCGGATTCCTGGCACGTGTCGCATCAGCCCTCCCGAGGTCGTCCTCGCGGGCGGTGCCGGTGTCGCGTCCATCGCGCCGGCGGATCCGCCCATGCGGCTACGAGGTGACGTTAGGCGAAATGCTGACGCCAATCAATATCTTGCCGAACGACACGTGGTCTGGCCGGTGGCTCATTCAGCGGGTGTTCAGCCGTCAGCCGGGGTTCAGGGGCGCCGCTTATCCTTCGGCGCCCGCATCCAGGGACCTGGTGTTGCCCCATCCCATCCCATCCCCACCCCCACTCCGAGGCTTCCATGCGAAGAATCCTTGCCGGCGTCCTGACCGCCGCCGCCCTCACTCTGACCGCCGTCGTCCTTCCCCAATCGGCCGCGCTGGCCGTGGACTCCGGCACGCTCGACGTCCTGACCTACAACATCGCGGGGCTGCCGGAGATCCTGTCCAGCGCCGCCACCGACCGCGAGTCGTCCACCACCGCGATCGGTCAGCGGCTCGGCCCTTACGACATCGTCAACGTGCAGGAGGACTTCAACTACCACGCCCTCCTCTACGCCGCCGACAGCCATCCCTACCGCACCCCCACCAGCGGCGGCGTGCCCTTCGGCAGCGGCCTGAACACCCTGTCCAGCCACTACTACGACGGGGACGACTTCGAACGCGTCACCTGGGATTCCTGTGACTCGGGCAGCGGCGACTGCCTGACCCCCAAGGGTTTCACCTTCATGCGGGTCCGGCTGGCCGAAGGCGTCTGGGTCGATGTCTACAACGTGCACACCGACGCCGGGAGCGAGCCGGGCGATCTGGCCGCCCGGGCCGCCAACCTCAGCCAGCTCACCGCCTTCATCCAGACCCGCTCGGCCGGCAACGCCGTGGTGGTCATGGGCGACACCAACACCCGCTATACCCGGACCGGCGACACGATCGCCGAGTTCGCTGCCACCAACGGCCTCACCGATGCCTGGGTCCAGCTCGTCCGCGGCGGCAGCGCCCCGGCCAAGGGCAGCGACGCGCTCGTCTGTGACAGCGCCGCGGTCACCAACGACTGCGAGGTGGTGGACAAGATCCTCTACCGCGGTAGCCGGTTCGTGAACCTCGACGCCACCTCCTACAACAACGAACACGCCAAGTTTCTCGAGGACGGCACCGGCTTGATGCTGTCCGACCACTACCCCCTCACCGCCAAGCTCTCCTGGTCCACCAACCCGGCCTACCGGTTCAGCGACCAGTTCGGCGGCCCGCACGGCGACTACTTCAACGACGTGGCGAGCGTGCCGTGGGGCGCTCAGACCACCTCGATCTCGCTGCGCTCCGGCGAACGCGTCGATCAGGTCGGGGTGACTTTGAGCAACGGCACGGCGCTCACCCACGGTGGGACCGGCGGCTCGGCGCAGTCGCTTACGCTGGGCCGCACCGAGTACGTGACGCAGGCGTACCTGTGCCGGGCGAAGCACAACGACCACACCCGGATCTTCTCCGCGAGGTTCACCACGAGCCTGGGCCGGAGCCTGTCCGGGGGCTCCACCACGTCGGACTGCACGACGATCACCGCGCCGGCCGGCTGGCAGATCGCCGGCTTCCACGGCCGGTCCGGCGACGACGTCGACAAGCTCGGCTTCATCTTCACGCCGAACGACTTCGAACTGGTCAACCGGGCCACCGGCAAGTGCCTCGACGTCATCAACTGGTCGACCGCGGACGGCGCCGACGTCCGGCTGTGGACCTGCACGGGCGGCAACAACCAGCGTTGGCGGATCGAGCCGCTCGCCGACGGCACCAGCCGCATCGTCAACACCCACAGCGACAAGACGCTCGACGTTCTCGAGTGCGGCACCGCCGACGGCGCGAGCATCCAGCAGTACACCTGGTGGAACAACGCCTGCGAGCGTTGGCAGGCGGTCGACACCGACAGCGGCTGGTTCCGGCTGGTCAATCCGAACAGCGGCAAGGTCGCCGACGTCGCGGACTGCGACAGCGCCGACGGCACCGACGTCCGGCTCTGGACCTGGCTGAACAACTATTGCCAGCAGTGGTCCTTGCGGCCGTGATCAGTCGGTGGCAGGGTACCGGCACCGCTCTCATGTTAACGCTAACAATCCTTTGAGTAAGGACACTCTCGTGAACCTTGTCCCCGGTTCACCTCGACCGTCGCGACGCCGCACCGGCGTCCTCCCTCGACGGGCGGCCGCGATCCTTTCGATCGCGGTTGTCACCGTGGTGATCGCCGTTCTTCCCCTTACCGGTACGGCCGCCGCGTCGGCACCGCGTGCGTCGGCGGAGCCGGCCACTCCCATCAACCTGGCGCTGACCCCTCCGATGGGATGGAACAGCTGGAACCAGTTCAACTGCACCATCAGCGAGGACCTGATCAAGCAGACCGCGGACGCGATCGCCGCGCGCGGGCTCAAGGACGCCGGGTACGAGTACGTCAACATCGACGACTGCTGGCAGGCGTCCACCCGCGACGCCGACGGACGGCTGCAGGCCAACCCCGAGCGCTTCCCCGCCGGGATCAAGGCGCTTGCTGGGTACGTACACGAAAAGGGTCTCAAGCTTGGTATCTACGCCAATCCGGGTGCCCGGAGTTGCGCCCAGATCTACGGCGGCTACCCCGGTTCGACGGGCAGCCTCGGCCACGAGCGCACCGACGCCGAAACCTTCGCGTCCTGGGACGTCGACTACCTCAAGTACGACTGGTGCCTCGCCCACAACCAGGGCCTGGAGCGCGAACCGGCCCTGAACCTGATGCGTGACGAGTTGATCCGGGCGACGGCCGGAACGAACCGCAAGATCGTGTACAGCACGAACCCGGACGACCAGGTCCAGAAGGACTGGGGCGCCACCTCCAACCTGTGGCGCACCACGCTGGACATCGAGAACGTCTGGGACAAGACCAACCTGGGTGTGATCAACAAGGTCGACAAGCAGGCCGGCTATTACGCGTACGCCCGGCCGGGTCACTGGAACGACCCGGACATGCTGGAGGTCGGCGTGACCCCGGGGCATTTCGGCCCCGGGTTGTCGGACGACGAGGCGAGGTCGCACCTCGCCTTGTGGGCGATGCTGGCGGCCCCGCTGATCATGGGTGCGGACGTGCGCAACGTCGACCAGAAGTACATCGACATCCTCGGTAACCCGGACATCGTCGCCGTCGACCAGGACGCGCTGGGCAAGCAAGGCGTGAAGGTCCGCGACGACGGCAACTACGAGGTCTTCGCCAAGCCGCTGGCGAACGGCGACGTCGCGGTCGCGCTGCTCAACCGCTCCGACACGGCGGCGCGGATCGCCACGACCGCCGCCGAGGCGGGGCTGCCGGCGGCCGCGCCCGGCTACCTGATCAAGGATCTGTGGACCAAGCAGCTGAGCCAGTCCGCCGCCACCGTCTCGGCGAGCGTGCCGGCCCACGGCACGGCCATGCTGCGGGTCGCCGCGGCGCCGGCGACCGGTGCCGCCCCACCCGCGCTGGCGTTCGGGCTGTCGACCACGAGCACGTTCCTCGTCGGCGGGCAGAGCACCACGGTGACCGCGACGGTCACCAACTACGGCAGCGAGGCGGTGAACGATCCCGCGATCGCCTTCACCCTCCCGGCCGGCTGGACGGCGACCCAGACCTCCGGGACGACCGGGAGCACGCTGGCGGCCGGCGCCACCGCCACGACGGGGTGGACCATTCAGTCCAACCAGTCCGAACCCACGGGCACGGTCGTGCTCCGCGGCGTGGTCACCGGCACGCACCCCGCCGGGGCGCCGCGGGCGGAGGCCGCGCTGGCCCTGCCCATCCGCACCGCCATCACCGCGAACACCAAGCTGGGCAACATCAACTGGCTCGCCGCGAGCAACGGGTGGGGACCGGTCGAACGCAACCAGAGCAACAGCGAGGAAGCCGAGGGCGACGGCCGCCCGATCACGCTCAAGGGGACGGTCTACCCGACCGGGATCGGCACCCATGCCGCCGCGTCGGTCGGGTACTTCCTGGGCGGCACCTGCTCCCGCTTCAGTTCGGTCATCGGCATCGACGACGAGATCAACGGCAACACCACGGCGAGCGTCGTGTTCCAGGTCTTCAACACCGACACCAACACCAAGATCTATGACAGCGGCGTCGTCGCCGCCGACAGCCCGACCCGGTTCGTCGACGTCGCGGTGACCGGGATCCAGCAGCTCGAGCTGCGGGTCACCGACGCGGGCAACGGCAACGCGTATGACCACGCAGACTGGGCCGGCGCCCGGGTGGCCTGTTCCGCCACCGGTGTCGAGGACATCCAGTCGACCACCACGCTGGCGGCCTCGAGCGACCGGCAGACCTACCGCACCTCGTCGCCGGTCACGCTGACCGCGAAGGTGGCGCTGTCCACCGATGATCCGGCCGCCGGCCAGGTGGAGTTCCTCGAGGGCGACCGGGTGCTGACCACGCAGCCGGTCAAGGACGGCGCCGCCGGCTATACGTTGCCCTCCACAGTGGCCGTGGGCAGCCACGACTATTCCGCCCGCTTCGTGCCGAGTAAGACAACGGTGACGGGCTCGACGACCCCGGCACCGGTCCGGGTGGAAATAGTGGCGATCGGGTCCAGCACGACCCTGGCCGCCTCGCGCACCAGCCAGATCTTCGGATCGCCGCAGCCGCTCGCCCTGACCGCCAAGATCACACTCGCGGACCACTCCACGGCCGAAGGGACCGTGGTCTTCACCATCGACGGCACCGTGCGTGCCCGGGCGACGGTCGGCGACGACCTGGCCTCGTACACACTTCCGTCCAGCGAGCCGAGCGGCGTCAAGCAGGTAGCCGCGCACTTCATTCCCGCCGACGGCACCACCGTCTCGGGCTCGAGCGCTCCCGGCCGAAGCGTCGAGGTGACGCCCGCCGGCTCAAGCACCCGGCTCACGGTGTCGGCACCCAGCCAGATCTACGGCACTGCGCGGCCCGTCACCGCGACGGCAACCGTCGCACTCGGCTCCGGCGGGACGCCGCAAGGCTCGGTGCGCTTCCGCATCGGGACGAAACTCGTGGCCACGGTCAAGGTCGACGCCGACGGCGAGGCGCGATACCCGCTCAGCCGTACGGAACCGGTCGGTCGCAAGGTCGTCACCGCGACCTTCGTACCGCGATCGGCGACCGACGTGCGAGGTTCGGCTTCCCCGACGGTCAGCGTGACCGTCAAGCGGGCGATATCCACGACGACGCTCACCGCGTCCAAGAAGTCGCAGGTGATCGGCGCCGCCCGTGCGGTGAAGCTGACCGCGACCGTCAAGCTCGACGCGGGTACGCCGCGGGGGCGGGTGATCTTCCGGGTGGACGGCAAGATCGTCAGGACCGTGACCGTCACGGCGGGCAAGGCCGAGTACCAGCTGTCCAAGCGGCTGCGCGTCGGCCGGCACAAGGTCACCGCCGAGTTCGTCCCCACCGATCCCGCGGGTGTGCGGAACTCCGCCAGCCGCCCGATCACCATCACGGTCCGCGGCAGCTGACCATCCGCGCGTGGACACGCGAGTCCGTACGGTGGGCTCGCGTGTCCACAGCCGGTTGAGCGCAGTGCGGAGCAGGCAGCTGGTGTTCCGTGATGCTGGTTGCGTTATGTGACTGGTTCGTTGATCCTGGTGTGACGCTGACCGAGGAGCAGACCGCGGCCGCCACCCGGCTGCTGGCCGCCGACACAGGCCGAGCGGCACCTGCGATGGTGGCACGCCTACGTCGACGACGTGGTGCAGGAGACGCTCATCCGGATCGTCCGCGACCTGCCCGCGCTGCGCGACCCGGACCGGTTCCGTGGCTGGGTCGTCGCCATCGCCAACCGGCAGCTCCAGCTCTACCTATGGACGCGGCGCAAGACCTCGCAACACCAGCAGGAACTTGCCGCCGACGTGCCGGACCCGGGGAGCGACTTCGCCGCCGGGCCGTTACCGAGCTGCTGTTCGACGGCCAGCGCCGGGAGGTGGTCGAGGCCGCCCGCTGGCTGGCCGACGACGATCGCCTCCTGCTGTCCCTGTGGTGGCAGGAGGCGTCCGGCGAGATCACCCGCGCGGACCTGGCCCAGGCCCTCGACATCACGCCTGGGCACGCGGCCGTCCGGGTGAAACGAATGAAGGATCAACTCGACGCACACCGAGCCGATCGCCCCGGACCGACCGCCCGCGGCTTCGACAACGGCGACAACAGGGTCGACCTGCGCGATTTCGCCAGCCCGGTGACCGTCGAATTCAACTGGTCCTGGGGCGACGGCCGCGACCACTGGAACATTCCAGGCTGGAACAGCGCCGCGAGCGGCTTCACCCTCGGCGGCGTCGACGCACCCACGGCCACACACATCGTGCGCCAGAACGCGGCCTGGGACAACGCCGGGCACGGGTTCTCCGACGACCAGAACCCGGCCGCCGTCGTTATCTCGCGCAACACCGCGTGGCGCAACGGCGACGCGGGCTTCGACCTGCGCTCCGCAGCGGCACAGCTGACCGGCGACCTCGCGGTCGGCAACCCGACGCCGGCCTACCTCACCTCTGCGGTCCGGGGGCGGCCCACCACCATCGCCGACTTCCGCTCGGTCGACCCGGCCACGGCCCGCGGCGCCCGCCGCCCGGACGGCCGGCTGCCGGCGACCACCTTCCGCACCGGCCCCGACGGCGTCGGCGCCAACGTGCGGGCACCAGCATCCCGTTGATCAGCAGCGCCTCCGACAGCTGCGCGACTATGCCGGACGGCCCCGGATCGAAGTGGATGGGCCGCCGCGATGCGTCGCGTCGCGGACTGGTGACCGATGCGCAACCGCCCGAGAAACATGGCGCCCGGTGCTCCATGGAGTCATATTCTGCGACCCAGGTTTCCCCGGTGTGGAGCCAGATCGGCATAGGGTAGCTCCATGGAGAGTGGAGCAGTAGGGGCCCGGCGGGCCCGCGGTGAGATCGAGAGGCTGCCGAGCGGGTCGCTACGCGTGCGGGTATATGAGGGTATTGATCCGGTGACGCGGAAGCGGCGTTATCTGGTCGAGACGGTTGCCGCCGGCCCGGAGGCGGACGAGCAGGCCGAGGTGGTCCGTGCTCGCCTGCTCAGGGAGGTGGGCGAGCGCCGTGAGCTCGGCTTTGGTGACGGAGCCGGCTCTGCTGTCGCGGCCGGCCGCCAGGCCGGCGGAGCGGTCGCCGCACACGCTCCGGAGCGGTCGGGCGGTGCCGGTCCGCCGGCTGCTCGGCGGGCCGGCGGGCTGACGATCGCCACGATCGCCCGGCTGGCGGGCGTGTCCGCCCCGACGGTGTCGAAGGTGCTCAATGGGCGGTCGGGGGTGGCGTCGGAGACCCGGCGCAGGGTGGAAGGGCTGCTTCGGGAACAGGGTTACCGCCGCCCGGAGAAGGTCACCCGGGCGGCGCTTCTTGAGGTCGCGTTCTACGGGTTGCTCGCGCCCGCGGCGGTGGAAGTGATGCGGGGCGTGAAGCGGGTAGCGGTCGAACAGGGTCTTGCGGTGGGGTTCACCGACGTGCAGCAGGAGTCGTCGACCGGCCGGGACTGGGCTCAGGATCTGCTCGCCCGGCGCCCCACCGGGGTGGTCGCGGTGCACATGGGCGCCATGCCGGAGCAGCACGGGCTGCTGAATGCCAGCGGCATTCCGATCGTGGTGGTGGACCCGACGAGCGAACCGCTGGAGTGGGTCCCGTCGGTGAGTGCGGCCAACCGTAGGGGCGGAATTGTCGCGGCGCGGCACCTGCTCGATCTCGGTCACCGCCGGATCGCAGTGATCAGCGGGCCGCCTCACCAGTTGTGCGCGAGGGCACGGCTCGACGGCGTACGCTCGGCGCTCGAGGCGGCCCAGGCGCCGTTGGACGAGAGTCTGGTGCGGCCGGGGATGTGGTTCTCCTTCGAGGACGGCTTCAGCCACGGCCGGGAGCTGTTGCGGCTGCCCGAACCGCCGACGGCCGTGCTCTGCGGCAACGACCTGCAAGCCTTCGGCGTTTTCGAGGCCGCCCGACAGTCCGGTCTGCGAATCCCGCAGGACCTCAGCGTGGTGGGCTTCGACGACATCTCGTACGCGCGCTGGTCCGGGCCGCAGTTGACCACCGTGCACCAGCCGTTCGGCGAGATGGGCGCCACCGCGGCCGAGCTCGTCCTGGCCCTGGCCGCCGGCGAGACCGTCCGGCAGTCCCACGTGGAACTGGCGGTTCAGTTGGTCATCCGGGACAGCACCGCTGCTCCATCCCGGTAATGCCCGGGCAGGGCCGGCGAAAGAAACAATCCTTGTGTTTCACGATTGTTTCTGCGATCGTTCAACGTCAATGGGAGCGCTCCCAGACCCCGTCGCCTAGGAGGCGTCTCATGGGCTCCACCCGAAGGATCCTTGCCGCCGTCACGGTGGTCGCTGTCGGCACCCTCGCCGGTGTGGTCGCGACCGATGCCGGCGCCGCGGCCGCCGCCACCACCACGGCGTGGCGGAACGGCTCATTCACCGTGGATACCGCGGGCGTCGCCCGCCGGTCGAACATCGTGCTGAAGCGCGCCAACACCAGCGCGAGTGAGTTCGTCCCGCTCGGCAACGGCACGCTCGGCGCTGCCGCGTGGGCCGCGAACGGATTCACCGCGCAGCTCAACCGCACCGACACCTTCCCCAACCGCTGGTCACCGGGATGGGTGGTCATCCCCGGGCTCAGCAAACTGACGAGCGCGGCCGACTTCTCCGGCTACTTCGACGTGTACGACGGGACGCTGCACCAGTCCGGCGGCGGCATGACGCTGACCGCGTACATCCGCGCCGAAACCGCACAGCTGGTGGTCGATGTGACCGGCGCGGACCCGGCCAGCACCCAGACGGCGCGGGTGCAGCTGTGGAGCAGCCGGACCCCGGCCGCGACCGCGTCCGGTTCGGTGGCGACGCTGTCGCAGACCTGGACCGACAACGCAGCGAACGGCGGATCCGGGAAGACGTTCGGCGCGATGGCGGGCATCAGTGCGGGCGGCCGGAACGTGACGGCCTCGACCCCGGACTCACGGACCGCCCAGGTGAGTTTCCAGCCCAACAGCAACGGCTCGTACCGGGTCGTCACGGTCGCACCGACCTGGACCGGCGGCGACCCGATCGCCACCACCAGAACGCTGCTCGGCACCGACCTGACCCGTGGCACCGCCGACCTGGCGGCCGGCCACCTGACCTGGTGGCACAACTACTGGAACTCGGTCGGCCTGATCAAGATCTCGTCCGCGGACGGGTCGGGCGAGTACTTCGAGAACATGCGGACGCTGTATCTGTACAACATCGCCGCGACGAACCGCGGCGCCCTGCCCGGCACGCAGGCCGGGGTGGCCGACCTGTTCAGCTTCAACCAGGATTCCCAGCCGTGGTTCCCGGCCGGCTACTGGTTCTGGAACATCCGAATGATGGTCCAGGCCAACCTGTCCGCCGGTGCCTTCGCGCTCAACACTCCGGTGTTCAACCTGTACCGCACGAACGTGTCCAACATCGCCGCGTGGACCAGCGCCCACTTCGCCGGCCGTGAGGGCCTGTGCGTCCCGGAGATCATCCGGTTCAACGGCAACGGCTTCTACGGGGGGAGCGCCGCGCTCACCAGTGCCTCGTGTGAGTCGACGATCGCGCCGAACTACACCGCCCGGACCGTGACCACGGGAGCCGAGGTCGGCCTGTGGATCTGGCAGACCTACCTCACGACCGACGATCGGTCGTTCCTGTCCGCGAACTATCCGGTCATGAGCGGTGCCGCGAAGTTTCTGCTCTCGCATGCCACGACGGGATCGGACGGCCTGCTGCACACCTTCTCCAACGCCCACGAGCAGCAATGGGACGTCACCGACCCGATCAACGACGTCGCGGCCATGCAGGCCCTGTTCCCGATCGTGATCTCCGCCGCGCAGACCCTGGGCGTCGACGCCGACCTCGTCACCCGGCTCAAGGCGGCCATTCCGAAGATCCGCCCGTTGCCGCGCACCGACATGGCCACCAAGTCCCAGGTGCTCACCCCGTCGTCGGACGCGGCCGGCAACAACATGCTGGCCATCTCCACCCAACCGACTGCTGCCAAGCACAACCAGGAGAACGACGAACTCGAGCCGGTGTGGCCCTACAACCTGATCGGTGACAGCGGCGCCCAGTCCGACCTGGCCAAGCGCACCTTCACCCGCCGCGGCAACGTCAACGGCAGCACGTGGAGCTACGACTCGCTGCACGCCGCCCGCCTCGGCCGCGGCGACGACATGAGAACCGCGATGATCGCCCAGATCGGCAAATACCAGATCTACCCCAGTGGCCTGGCCAGCTGGAACACCCAGCCGACAGCGCCGTACCTGGAAGAACAGGGCGTGATCGCCGCAGCGCTCAGCGAAGGCCTTGTGCAGAACTACGACGGCACGCTGCGCATCGCGCCCGGCTGGCCGCAGGGCTGGGACGCCGACGGCACCGTTTACATCCAGCACAAAGGCAAGACCCACGTGCAGATCCGCAGCGGCGATCTGATCACGGTGGCTGTCAACGCGGGAGCGACGGGCAACCTGACCGTTCGTAACCCGTGGCCCGGCCAGAGCGTCACCGTCGTCAACGCCACGGGCGCCACCGTGACCACGACCGCGACGACCGGGACCTTCAGTATCGCCGTCCAAGCGGGCGGGTCGTACCTCATCCAGCGCACCTCCGCACCCACCACGGCCTTGCCATATGCCGCGGTCAGTGGCACCGCAGCCACCACACCGAAGGCCCTCAACGGTCGATCCATCGGCCTGACCAAATGAGATAGCCACGAGGAGAAGCCGGACCGCTCCCTCCACCGAGAGTATCGACGGTGTTCGCCGCAATCCTGCGAGCACTCGCACCATCCCCTCACCCTCGGTTGGCTGCTGGGGCCACCATCGAGTGATGTGCCGGCATCCGGCGGCGGCATAGGGTGGGACCGATGGTGACGAGGTCACACCGGGGAAACCTGCCTGCGGAGCTGAGTGGCTTTGTAGGGCGGCGCCGCGAGATATCCGAGATCAGACGGCTGATGGGCAAAGGCCGCCTGGTGACGCTGACCGGCCCGGGCGGAGTCGGCAAGACCCGGTTGGCGCTGCGGGTGGCGCGGCAGCTGCGGGCTTTTCCGGACGGAACATGGCTGGTGGAGCTCGCCGCAGTGACCGAACCGGAGCTGGTCGCGTCCGCTGTCGCCGCCGTACTCGCGGTGGCGGACCAATCCATGCCGTCGCTGGCGGCGCTGGCCCACCTTCTGCGGGACAAGCAGACACTTCTGGTGCTCGACAACTGTGAGCACCTCCTGGACGCGTGCGCGGTGTTGATCAGCAAGCTGCTCGCGGACGCGCCAGGACTGCGGGTACTGGTCACCAGCCGGCAGACGTTGCGAGTGGAAGGCGAGTGGGTGCTGAGCCTGTCCCCGCTGTCGATGCCTGACCCCGAGTCGCTGCCGAAGGGCGACCTTTCCGAGTTCGAGGCTGTACAGCTGCTCGTCCAGCGGGCGCAGGCAGTGCTGCCGACGTTCGACGTGACCGCGGCCAATCGTACTGCCGTCGCCTCGATCTGCTGGCTCCTGGATGGGCTTCCGTTGGCCATCGAGCTGGCCGCGGCGCGCCTGCGGGTCTTGTCCGTGGATCAGCTCCTGTCCCGCATCGAGGACCAACCGGACCTGCTGCAGACCGGCTCTCGCACTGCGGTGCGGCAGCAGCGCACCATCGCGGCGGCCCTGGATTGGAGCTATCGCCTGTGCTCGCCGGAGGAGCAGGTGATGTGGGCGAGGATGTCGGTGTTCGCGGGTGGATTCGATCTCGCGGCTGCTGAGCGGGTGTGGTGGAGACGGCATCGATCCGACAGCGGTGTTCGACGTTGTCGCTGGGCTGGTGGACAAGTCGCTCCTGGCCTGTGAGATCGGGTCCAGCGCGGCAGCCAGGTACGGGCTGTTGGAGACGGTGCGGCAGTACGGGCGTCGGCGGCTGGCCGATTCGGGACAGCAGGCCACGCTGATGCGCCGGCACCGCGAGTACTACCGCGATCTGGCACAGCAGGCCGACGCCGAGTATTTCTCCGCGCAGCAGGTGCACTGGCTGTTGCGGTTGCGGCGGGAGCATCCCAACGTGCGGGCGGCCATCCAATCAGCGCTAGCCGATCCCGCCGCCGGTGGTGTGGCACTGGAGATCGCCGTAGCCGCCCACGACTTGTGGCACGGCACCGGACGCTACCGGGAAGGGCTGCACTGGATGACTCAAGCCCTCGCGGGTGCTCCGAACCCCACGGCGCTGCGAGGCATTGCATTGGCCGAAGCAGGCTATGTGTTGCTGCGGTTGGGCGACCTGGCAGGCGAACGGATGCTGGCCGAGGCGCGGCTGCTGGATGCGCGTCTCCAGGACCCGGCATTGCACTCCTGCGTCGCGCACTTCGCCGGGGCGGCCGCGCTGACCGGCCGGCCGCCGGACCTGGCCCGCGCGCTCGACCTCGTCGAACAAGGGCTGACGGCTGCGCAGTCCTGCGGTGACCTGCGGCGGGTCGCCAACTCCCTGCTGTTGCTGGCGACCGTAGGCACCTTCACGCGAGATCCGCGCGCGTCGCAGTACGCGGAGCAGTGCCGGGTGCTGTGCGAGAGTCACGGTGCGGACTGGACGCGTTCCTGGGCGACGGCTGTTCTGGCGCTGGTGTCCTGGGGCGCCGGCGACCGAGACCGGGCGGACGCCCTCGCGCGCGAGGCGCTGACCGTGATCCGACGACTCCGTGATTCCTGGGGCGCAGGGATCTGCCTCGCCATCCTCGCCTGGACGTCCTCGGCCGGCGCACGTCACGAACGTGCGGCGCGCCTGCTCGGGGCCTGCCAGGCGATCCAACGTCGCGACGGCGCTGCGCTGGCCGAGCAGGGGCCGTTCGCGGAGCATCAGAGCCGCTGCATTCGCGACGTGCGGGAGGCGCTGGGCGATGCCGGATACGCAGCGAAATTCGGCGAGGGATCACGCTACACCCTCGACGAGGCCGCCGAATTCGCGCTGGGTGTCACCCACCACGCCGGCGCGTCACCGGCACACCCTTACTCGCCGGCGGACCCGTTGACCCGGCGAGAACGACAAGTCGCCGAGTTGGTAGCCGAAGGAATGACGAACAAGGACATCGCGGCCCGCCTGGTCATCTCCAAGCGGACGGCCGAGTCCCACGTCGAGCACATCCTGGCGAAGCTGGGATTCACCACACGCGTACAGATCGCCCGGTGGAGCAGCGAACGCAGCCGATCAATGGACAATTCGCCCTGACCGGTCGGTCGCCCCGCTGGGCGCGCGGGCCCGTCCGGGCCCGCGCGCTCCTGCGGTGGGGGATCGGTCGCGGCGGACCGCGATGGTGAATCGTCGTGGATCGCCTTCTTGAAGTCACGCTGACCGTCGGGGAGATCGAGCCCCAAGTGCGGAGGGTCAGGCGCTGAGTCCGGTGAAGGTTGGGGTGGCGTCGGTGCCGTTCCAGGTCACTCGGAAGGTGAAGGCCTCTTTCAGCGCCGCGCGGTACTGCTCGGCTTCGGCCTCGGTGATCGCGCCGGTGGCGAGTACGTTGTCGATGGCCGGGCTCCAGGACGCGACGAGCGCCGTGATGAGGGTTTGCGGGTCGATCCCGAGATCGGTGGCGACGGTCGCCAAGTTGGCACCGGCGTCCATCCGGACGTGGAGTTCTTCGTGGCTGATCGCCAGGACTGTGTCGAGTACGGTCTGGACGGGCCGGTGGCCGCGGTGCTTATCGAGGCTGGCATCGCCGTAGGCGTCCTGGATGAGGGCGATCAGTTGTTCCTCGGTGGACACCGCACTGACGTCGACACCGCCACCCGGGCCGCCGCCGGCCGGAGCGCCGTTCGCGGCGCCGGCCGAGGTCGTCGTCGTGCTGGTACTGGTTGTCGTGCTCGCGGTGGTGTCGGCGGCGTCGGTGCTGCAGGCGGCGGCACCGAGCGGCAGGGTAACGATCAGGGCCAGGGCGGCGAACGCCTTGCGGATCTTCATGTCGGAACTCATCTCGGCTGGTCGGAACCTCGTTGGCCATGAGGTTGTCCGCCCGCCCTTTGCCGACCTTGTGCGATTCCTGTGCACCTTCTGTGAGCGGAAACGCGACGCCCGGCACGAGCGATTCACAACCGCCGCAAAGCCGGCACACAGCTTCGGCCCCCAGCTTGGACGCCATGGCCTTCTCCCTCCGCAGCCGCGCGCTTGCCGCGGGCGCCGCCCTGACCTGCGGTCTGGTGCTGCTGTTCCCGTCGCCCGCGAGTGCGCACAGCCTCGACAGCAGCACCATCGCGGTGCGGTTGAGCCAGACGTCGGCGGACGCCACGGTCAGTGTCGCGCTGGAGACCCTCGACGAGGCGCTGGGCACCGACTACGCCGCCACGGCCGACGTCGACCAGTACGCCGACGAGATCATCGCCTACCTCGACGAGCACCTGACCGTCACCGGCGCCGACGGCACGACCTGGACGGAGACCTACACCAACCCGGTGCGGGAGTCGGTCGAGGGCATCGCGTCGTTCAGTGTCGACGTCGCCCTCGACACCGCGAGCACCGACCCGTCCAGCTTCACGATCGCCTACGACGCGATCGTCGAGGCCGACCCCGCCCACCAGGCGGTCGTGGTCCTCACCGACGCGACCGGCGAGATCTCCACGGCCGGTGTCCTCACCGCCACCGACGACACCCTGAGAATCGGCGACAGCGCCGGGACCGGAATCGCCGACATGATCGGGTACGGCTTCCACCACGTCCTGCAGGGCGCCGACCACCTGCTGTTCCTGATCACGCTGCTGCTGGTCGCACCCCTCGTCGTGGCGGCGGGACGGTGGCGGCGACGTGAAGGCGGCGCCGTCCCGGCGTTGCGAAAGGTCGTGCAGGTCGTCACGGCGTTCACCGTCGGGCACTCGCTCACTCTCATCGCCTCGGCGCTCGGGTGGGTCACGCTGCCGAGCGCCCCGGTGGAGGTCCTCGTCGCGGCGTCGGTCGCGGTGTCCGCCCTTCATGCCCTGCGCCCGCTCACCCGCCACGGAGAGGAACTCATCGCCGGCGCCTTCGGCCTCGTGCACGGCCTCGCCTTCGCCGGCATCCTCACCGGCCTGGGACTCGACGGCACACCGTCTCTACTCGCGCTGCTCGCCTTCAACCTGGGCGTGGAACTCGCTCAACTGGCGACCGTCGCCCTGATCTTCCCGTCGCTGTACCTGGCGTCGCGCACCCGCTTCTACCCCCCCGCTGCGCGTGATCGGCGCGGCCGTGGCGCTCGCCGCCGCGACCGGCTGGGCGCTCGAGCGCCTCGGCGTCCTGGAAAACCCGCTGGCCGGGATCGAGGACGCCGTCATCAGCCACCCCTGGTGGGCGGTCGGCGGCCTCGCCGTGGTGGCGGTGTCCTGCTGGCTGGTCGATCGCCGGCGAACGTCGTCCGCGAAAGCAAACCCGGCCGTCGCCTAACGACAGCCACCCCCGTCACCACACCAGCCACGACCTTGAACGCCCGTGGCCACCCTAGGGCTGCCCGGCCCCGGAGGTGCGTCGCAGGAGTGTTTCGGCACCGCTGAGGAAGACCTCGATGCTGTAGTCGAGCTGAGCCTGGTCGTACGTTGACACCGGCAGCGCCGCGATGCGGGTCAGCACCTCGTACTCGGCCGGGTCACGCGACTCCAGGGCACCTTGCAAGATGAACTGCCGAGGCTTGACTCCACTACGCAGGGCGGCGATCCGGTCGCGGGTGTGCGCCAGGCAGATGTTCGCCAGCAGGGAGAGCGCCCGCATCGCTTCCTCGTCGCCGAAACCCGCCTGGGTCATTTTCTTCAGGACGGCCTCGGTCGGCTTCAGCACCTGTGTCACGTGAGTGTCGTCCAGCCGGATGCGATCGGCGAGCACCCCCGCGGACAAAGTGCTCTCGATGAATCCCCGAGCATAGGCGCGACAGGCCGACTGCCAGCTCTGATCGGTGTCGATCTCCACGGCGGAGAAGTTTGTGGAGAACGTGTCCGTCGCCATCAAGGTGAGCAGTTTTTCCCGGTCGTTGACGTGGTGGTTGACCGCTTTGCGATCGACGCCCAACCTGTCGGCGACCGCCTGCATGGTCAGCGCGTCGGGATCCAGCGATCGCGCCGCCTCGAGGATCTGCGCCATGCCGATTCCCGCTCTGACACCAACGGCGCGGCGCGGCCCGGAACGGCCCGGGGCGCCGGTGCTGCGCGACATCTGGCTTCACCCACCTTCCCACGTCAAGTTCCCGCCCGGGAACTCCGTACCGCTACACCTCTTGCTCACCGCCGGAGGTCGAGCCTACGCTCTAGCCCTCTCCAGTTCCCGCCCGGGAACTTAGATGTCGAATCGCTGGGAGTAACGGTATGAGCGCTGTCACCGACGACCACGCCAGGCAGAACGACTTCCGGATCGTCACCAAGGAGCGCCTCGACGGCACGGCCCAGCGGTGGCGCCGGTTCGGCGAGCCGGCTCCCGCCGGCACGTCACAGCACGAAGACGGCACCCCGGACTACGGCGTCTTCGGCCCGGGATCAGTCGTCTGGCAGGTCCTGCTCCACCCGGCCACCATCGTCTTCCAGTACGCCTTCCAGGGACTACTGCAGTCGACCTACAAGCCGGTCATCGCCGGGGTGCGAGATCACGATCCGCTGTCGCGCAAAGCCCTCAAGGGGACGGTGACCGTCTTCGACCTGTTCGAACGCGGTCAGCGCAACTCAGGTATGCACGCCCCGATGTGGCTGGGCGACACGGGGACGGCCCGGCGTATGGCCAAACACCTGAGCAACATCCACACCAAGGTGGCCGGCGACATCATCGACGTGGACTCGCCGGAACTCGGCGGCTATGCCGCCGCGGGCCCTCGGGATGCCATGTGGGCCGCTCTCACCGAGATGCACTCGATGCTCTGGCTGTACGAGAACTTCGCCTTCCGCGGCGGCGGGCTGCCACGCCGACTCACGCCCGGGGAACGCGACCAGTACATAGCCGAGACCGCGGCATACTGTCGCCTGGTCGGAGCCCCCGACGACGAGATCCCCACCTCGATGGCCGGCCTCAAAAGCCTGTACGAGAAGTACGACCTGTTGTTCGGTAAGAGCGAGTCGATGGCCCTCTACCCCCAGAGCAGGGAAAGTTTTGCGATCCAGATGTTCACGACGATGAAGAAGAACTTCCACCGCTCGCAATTGCCGTCCCTGCTCTACGCCGGACTGCTCGACCATGGCCTGTTTCGGCAGCTCGCTGCCGGCGCGTCCTCCGGAAAGCTGCGCCGGTCCATCGGCATGGGCCCGGTGCGCTCCCGGATCGCGGTCATCGCGATGAAGGCCTCGCTGCCCCTCATCTGGATGATGCAGCGAGGCCGATTCGAGCGCCACTACATGCGCCTGATGTGGGGCCCCGACGGCGTGCGGCTCATCGAATCGGCCCGGGAACTGCAACGGCAGGTCCCGCACGGGCGGGCGCGATGAGCCCGATCGAGATGACGGACCGAAGGGGAGAGGATATCGCCGCGGCCGTCCGCACAGCACGCCGCCGTTACGACAGCGGCGCCACCCGACCGACGACTTGGCGCATCGCACAGCTCGACGCGTTGGCGCGACTGCTGCGGACCAACGGCGACCACATCGAGCAGGCACTCTGGCAAGATCTGCGCAAGAACCCAACCGAGGCCCGGCTCACCGAGACCGCCGTGGTGCTCGCCGACATCGCCTACACCCGGCGGCGCCTGCGGCGGTGGGCCCGGCCACGCCGCGTGGGCCTTCCCATCGTGCTGAGGCCGGCGACCGCGCGGCTCGTCCCCGAGCCGCTGGGCGTCGTGCTCATCATCGCTCCGTGGAACTATCCGGTGCAGCTGCTGTTCGCGCCGATGGTCGGTGCGATCGGAGCAGGCAACGCCGTCGTGCTCAAGCCGAGCGAGCTGACGCCCACCGTCTCAGCGGTCCTGGCCGACCTCGTCCCCCGTTACCTCGACAAGGACGCCGTCCAGGTCGTCCAGGGCGGTGTGGCGGAGACCACCGAACTCCTCGAACAGCGCTTCGACCACATCTTCTACACCGGCAACGGCCGGGTCGGCCGGGTCGTGTTGCACGCCGCCGCCGAACACCTCACGCCCGTCACCCTCGAACTCGGCGGCAAGTCGCCCGCCTGGTTCGACGACGACGCGCACCTCGACCAGGTGGCACGGCGCATCGCCTGGGGTAAATTCCTCAACGCCGGCCAGACCTGCGTCGCCCCCGACTACGTGATGACCACCCCCGATCGCGTCGGGCCGCTCACCAGGGCCATCACCCGGGCCGTGACCGATATGTTCGGCGCGGACCCGATCGCCAGCCCCGACTACGGTCGCATCGTCAACGCCCAGCATCACGCCCGGCTCACCTCCTACCTGGAAGGAGCCGACGTCGCGCACGGCGGCCAGGCCGACCCGGCGACCCGGTACCTCGCACCCACCCTCGTGCACCTGCCTCTGCCATCCCCCGGCGCCGTAGGCGAATCTCCCCTGCTGACGGAGGAGATCTTCGGGCCCATCCTGCCCATCGTGCCGATGACGACCCCCGAGGCGGCGATCGACTACATCAACGCCCACGACAAACCGCTCGCCCTGTACGTCTTCAGTGCCTCGCGCGCCACCCGCGCGCGTTTCATCGAACGCACCTCCTCCGGCGGGGTGGGGATCGACGTACCGTTGCTGCAAGCCGGCGTCGAAGCCCTCCCGTTCGGCGGCGTCGGCGCCAGCGGTATGGGCAGCTACCACGGCCGCTACTCGTTCGAAACCTTCAGCCACCGCAAACCGGTCGTCCGGCGACTCCACGCGCTCGACACACTCGGATTCGCCATGCCGCCGTTCACGGCGGCAAAGCGGCGGATCGCGGCGCGCTCAGCCGGAGTGACGGCAGAACCAAGATAAGGCAGGCGACCCGCCCAGCGTCTGCTGTCGATCCGGGATGTTGCGGCTGCCCCGTGACAGCAGGCCGAATCACCCGGTCAACCGCTCCAGGATATGCGCGGGCGTCAGCGCCCCGTGCTGGTTTTCCGCCCGATCGTCACGCTGGGCGGTGCTGGCGGTCCAGTTCCGTGAGCAGTTCTATGGTGGCGGCTGCCGGCTGAGGGCGGACAGTTCGGGGTGCTGGTCCTCAAGTGATCAACGGGTGCGCGCGGTGGTGATCGTCGGCGGCGGGACCGGTCCCCGGCTGTGCCCTGTGGTGGGGCAGTTGATGGCTCCTGCTGTGGTGACCGTTGTCTCGAGTCGGCCGACTCGGTCGATGTCGACGATGACGCGCTCACCGTCGGTAAGTGTGCCTACCCCGGCAGGCGTGCCGGAGGTGATGATGTCGCCGACGTTGAGCGTCATGACCGAGGAAGCGTAGGCGATCAGTCGGGGAACGTTCCAGATCAGGTCCTTGATGTCCGCGTCCTGGCGCAGTTCGCCGCCGACCCAGGTGCGCAGGCTCAGCTTCTCCAGTGGGCCGACCTCGTCGGGGGTGACGAGGTAGGGGCCGATCGGGGTGAAGGTGTCGAACGACTTGCGGGTGGAGCGGTCTTCGCCGCCGCGCATCGTTATGTCGAGTAGGCAGGTGTAGCCGGCGACGTGGTTCAGGGCGTGTTCGACCGGGATGTGGCGTCCAGGCCGGCCGATGACGAGTGCGAGTTCTCCCTCCTGGTCGAAGCGCCGATCGGTGTACGGCAGGCGGATCGTTCCCTGGTGGGCGAGGACCGAGGACGGGGCCTTGAGGAAGACGCCGAGCGCGTCGATGTGATAGGCCTCGTTCATTTCCACCTGGTGATCGCGGTAGTTGACCGGTGCCGCGATGATCTTCGGTGGGTCGGGCACCACCGGTTGGAGGGTGACCTCCGCAAGGTCGAACACCTCGGCACGGCGATGCGTCGTGGTGGTGACAGGTGCGCCGTCCAGCACGGCGAGCAACGAGCGCAGCGCCCCGCCCGCCGGCGCGTGGGCGCACAGCGAGCTGAGGTCGACCACACAGCCACCCTCGTCGAGCCGGCCGACGGAGGCGCGGCCATCGGGCCGGATGAAACTCAGCAGTCTCATGCGGCGACCTGCTCGCGACGGTGCAGGCCCAGGGCCTCCAACACCGGGCTGTCACTGGTGGTGAACACGTCCATGCGACTCTGCGCCCGCAGCCGGTGGGTGCACCAGGACGGCACGACGAACACGTCACCGGCGGCCAAATCGAACGATGTGCCGCCGAGTTCGACGACGCCGTGGCCGTCGAGGACGGCCGAGACTCGCGTGCCGGTCTGCCGGTCCGTGGTGGTGACCGCGCCGGGCAGCAGCCGGCGCATTTCGCAGCGCATCGTCGGCATCACGTCCCCGCCACGGGCGGGATCGCGGAACCGCAGTACGACGTCGGTTGTCTGCTGGGCCTCCAACAGTGCGTCGAGCGCGGCGTCGGTGTGCTTCCAGCGGTACACCAGCAACGGCGAGTGCTGGGGCAGGCCGCCGGTGTCGGCGGGGGCCAGGCCGGCGCCGGCTCCCCAGCGAAGTTCCGCCGTCGATCGCGGGGCCTGCGAGTAGCTCGCCTCTTCGGCCGGTCCCGGTTCGAAGAAGACCGCGTCGAGTGCGGCGACCACCGGCAGGTCGAGTATGTCGAGCCACATCATCGGAACGTCGCCCGGGTTGTGGTGTTCATGGAACGTCCAGGACGGGGTCAGCACGAGGTCGCCGCGGGACATCCCGACCGCGTCGCCGTCGACCTGGGTATATACGCCGTGCCCGTCGAGGACGAACCGCAGGGCCGCCGGCGTGTGCCGGTGAGCCGGCGCCGACTCTTGCGGTTGCAGATACTGCACCGCCGCCCAGAGCGTGCCGGAGATGAACGGCGCACCGTCCAGGCCCGGGTTGGACATTGCCAGGACGCGACGGTCACCGCCACGGTCCACCGGGACGAGTTCGCCGGCGCGGCGGCCCAGCTTGGCCAGGTCGTCAGCCCGCCAGCGGTACGGCACCGCACGTACGCGAGGTGTCGGGGTGATCAGGCCGTGCAGCTCCCACAAGGGCTGCAGGTGCGCGGTGGACAGGTCGTCGTAGAAGGCGTCCAGCGGCACCTCCTCGGATCTGAACCTGGGCGTCGTCATTGGTGATCTCCAATCGGGAGCGAGGTCAGCGACTGCTGTGTGTCCCGGTCATGAGCGCGGCTAGGTCTTCGGGGTGCAGGAAAGACGGGGGCGGTGGTGGGCCCCAGTTGAACAGGCCGAGGGCGCCTTCGAAGGTCTGCGGCGTCCAGAGCTGGCTGTCGATGATGCAGTCCATGTCGGAGTAGTACTCGCTGAAGTTGCCGGCCGGATCCTTGAGGTACCAGAAGAAGTTGGAGCCGGCGTGGTGGCGACCGAGCCCCCACACGTGCCGTTCCGGGTGCTCCTCGAGCATGCGGGTGGCGCCGCGGCCGATGTCGTCGATGTCGTCGACCTGCCAGGAGGTGTGGTGCAGGAAGGTGACGGGGGCATTGAGGACCAGGATGTTGTGGTGGTCGATCGAGCAACGCAGGAAGGCTCCGACGTCTTTGGCGTAGTCGCTGGCCTCGAATCCGAGGCCGTCACGGAAGAAGGCCGTGGTGGTGGCGAAGTCGGTGGTCGCCAGGACGGCGTGGCCGAGCTTGCGGGGCCGTACGGCGTCGGCGCGCAGGACACCCGGGGCGCGTGTGCCGATGCGGTCATAGCGGCCGGGACCGTTGTACGGCGTTCCCGCTCGCGGTTGCTGCACGAGCCGGTCTTCGATCTGGACGACGGCGCGGACGCCGGTGGCCAACTCATGAGCGACGAGTTCACTGGGGCCGAGCTGGGCGGGGATTTCCATGGCGTGCAGGCGGGAGGCGGCAGCCGCGAGGTCGTCGTGGTTGTCGGCGCCGATGCGTACCTCGACCAGGCGTCGGGTCGGTGCCTTGACGATGCGCAACTGATTGCCGCCGTCGGTGGTGGCCAGCCAGCCGTCGGCGGCCGGCCGCAGGCCGAAATCGGTGTAGTAGGCGATGGTCTCCGCGGGGTTGGGCACTCCGACGGTGATCGAGCTGAGCCGGTGCAGCGCCATCACGCAGCTCCTTCGACGAGGGTCTGGTGCAGTTCGCCGATGCCCTCGACATAGGACACGAGCTTGTCGCCGGGAGCCAGGAATCGTTGCGGGGTACGGCCGACGCCGACGCCTGCGGGCGTGCCGGTGAAGATGACGTCGCCGGGTAACAGCGGAAGGATCGCCGACAGCTTCGCCACCAGCGAAGGAACCGAGAAGATGAGGTCGCGGGTGCGCCCCTTCTGCATTTGCTCGCCGTTGATGGAGCAGCCCAGTTCCAGGTCGTCCGGGTCGTCGAACTCGTCCGGCGTGACCAGGCACGGGCCCATCGGTGCGAAGCCGGGGAAGGACTTGCCCAGTCCGAACTGGGGTGCGGGGCCGGTCATCTGGGTGATGCGTTCGGACAGGTCCTGGCCGACGGTGAGGCCCGCGACGTGCTCCCAGGACGCGGGAGCCTGATAGGCACGCGTGCCTATCACCACGACGAGTTCGACCTCCCAGTCCGTGTGTCCGTCGGCCGGCATCGCGACGGTGGAGACAGGGCCGGTGATCGCGGTGGGGAACTTGGTGAAGACTGGCGGCAGCGTGTCGGGCACGGCGAAGCCGGACTCGGCTGCGTGCTCGCGGTAGTTGAGCCCGATGGCGAACACCTGGCGTGGATGGGGAACGGGCGAGCCCAGTTCGCTGGGGTCGAACGCGGTCCCCGCGTGGTCCACGGTGGCCGCCCAGGCGCGAAGTTCGGGCCAGCGCGCGTAGACGGCCTGTGGGTCGGCGGAGAACCGGCCCGCGCTGGTATCGGCGACATCGATCGCCCGGTTCTGGCGGATCAGGACCAGCCGGCCGGAGAGGTTGGCTATTCGCAACGGAGCTCCTCAGATGAGTGGGGTGATCTGGTTGTCGACGCCGAGCAACGCTTTTCCGTACACCTCGAAGCCGATCTGCGGGACGGCGACGGCGTGCCGGCCGGCGGTGTTGGCGTCGCGCCAGATCCGTTGCAGCGGACTGACCTCGGCGAAGCTGGCGGCGCCGTGGGCGTCGAGCAGGATCTGCAGGGCGACGAGAGTGCTCTGCACGGCGACGCCGGTGTCGGCCCGGACCCGGGCGCGCTGCAACAGGGCGGGATATTCGCCGGTCTGGGCCCAGGCGTCGATGTCGGTGGCGGCGCGGACGGCGTGCAGGTACGCCGTGTCGATCTTGTTGGCGGCCTCGGCGATCTGCAGCTGGAAAGCGGTGGACTCGGCCTGTGTTTCGTAGAAGGTGTAGGTGATGGCCTTCTTGCCGGCCTTCTCGATCACGTACTTCAACGCGGCGCGGCCGAGTCCGATCTGCGGGCCGGTGAGCACCAGCGCCAGGACCGGGACGAACGCGGACCGGGTCAGCGGCTCGTCGGTGTGTTCGGCCGGGTAATCGCCGGCGATGGCGGCGGGAACGGAGAGCACGCGGTGGGCGGGGACGAAGACGTCCTCGGCGATCAGGCAGTTGCTGGCGGTGCCGCGCATCCCGGTGACGAACCAGGTGTCCTCGATGTCCAGGTCGGCGCGCGGCACGAGCACGAGCCCCTGGTCGACGACCTCGCCACTGTCTGAGGTCAGCGGTACGCCGAGCGCCGCCCAGGTGGAGTGCCACGATCCGGAGTTGTAGTACCAGCGGCCGGTCACCCGCCAGCCGCCGTCGACTTTGACGGCGGTGGACGACGGGGTGAGGACGCCGGTGACCCGGGCGTCGGGGTCGGCGAAGACCTCTTGCTGCGCTTGCTCGGGGAACAGCGAGGTCAGCCAGTTGCAGACGTTGACGAGAGTGACCAGCCAGGCGGTGGAGCCGTCGCCTTCGGCGACCGCGGCCGACACCTCCAGCATGGTGCGCATGTCGGTGCCGAGCCCGCCGTACCGCTTGGGGATGGACAGGCGCATCAGTTCGCTGCGGGTGAGTGCGTCGATGACCTCGTCGGGTACGCGACGGTCAGAGTCGATCTTGGAGGCGTGTTCGCGTAACAGCGGTTGCAGGGCCGTGGCCCGTGCGATCAGTTCCTGCATGGTTGTTCCTTCTTTAACGGGTGAAGGCGGCTACCAGATCGGTGATGGCATGGCGGGCACGTTGGGCGAACCCGGAATGGGTGCCGAACATGCGGTGGCCGTACACCAGGGGTGCGGCGACGACGGTCTGGGCATGGGCGACCGAACCGAGCAGCAGCAGGTGGTCGCCGCCTTCGACCGCTTGGGCGAGGTCGCAGACGAGCCAGCTCGGCGCTTCGGCCAGGCGGGGCAGGCCGTGGTCCTGGTGCCAGTCGACGCCGTCGAATCGGCTGCTGGTGCGCCGGGCGAATGCCAGGGCGAGGTCGTCCTGCGCCTGGCCCAGGACGTTCACGCCGAACCGCCCGGTGGCCAGGATCCGGGTCAGCACGTTGGAGCCGCGGTCGAACGCGACGGTCACCATGGGCGGCCGCAGCGACAGCGAAGCGAACGCACTGACCGTGGTGCCATACGGGACGCCGTCCTGGGCTGCGGTCACGACCGTCACGGGAGCGCACACTCCGGCCATCAGGTCGCGGAAGGCCTGCTCATTGACCATTGTTCGACCAGCCTTCAGACGGTGTACGGAACGCCGTGCTCGAGCACCTGGACCTCGGTCCGCGCAGGCGCGAGCTTGCTGACGAGTTGGTGGTGCAGTTGTTGGTGTATCGGGGCGAGTCCGGCCTGGTGGATCGGGATCACCAGTTCCGGTTCGACGGTGCGCAGGTAGTCGATGGCCTCGCCGATCTTCATCCACGGCCCGCCGATGGGCAGCAGGAGCACCGTGATCGGGCCGGGCGGTGGGAGGAACGCGTCGCCGGGATGGAACACGCCCTCGATCAGGTAGCCGTTGTTGGCCATTCCGGGCAGGTCGGGGTGGATGACGGCGTGCTGGCCGGCGACCACCTCGGTCTTGTCGGGCGGGGCGCCGAGTCGTACGGCCGGGTTGGCCTCCAGCAGGGCGGGTAGGCGGTCTGGATCCCGGTGATCGGGATGGTCGTGGGTGATCAGGACGGCGTCGAGATCGCGCAGTGTCTCGAAACCGGAGGAGTAGGAGCCGGGGTCCAGCAACACCCGGCTGTTGCCGGAGAGCAGGACGCAGGCGTGGCCGAAGTGGGTGATCTGCATGGGTGTCACAACCAAACCGGGAGGGTGGGAAGGTCCGGGCGGCCGCGGCCGGTGGCCCATCGCAGGAGTTCCGCGGTGGTGCCGGTGACGGTCGGGCCCGGGTCGGACTCGTCGAGGCGTGTGGTGAACCGTGTGTCGGCGTCGGTAGGACTGACGGTGACGGCCGGACAGGGCCGGGTCTTGAAGGAGCCGGTGACCTCGCCGAGCAGGCGCAGGGCGATGCGCGGTGGTCACGGTGGCCGTCCAGGCCTCGGCCGGCATCTGGCTGATCCGGCCGTCGAGCCGTGCGGTGCTGGTTGCCAGGTCGGTCAGGATCTCCGGGGCGGGCCGGCCGGCACCGGCCTCGATCTCGGCGGCCCGCTGGGCGGCGTCGCGGTACATCGGGGTTTCCACGCCGGTCCGGGCCCAGGTCAGCAGGTTTCCCAGCGCGTCGGCGTTGCGGGCCAGGTGCGTCAGCAGGTGGGCCCGGCTCCAGCCGGGCAGCAGGCTCGGCTCGGTCAGCGCTCCCGGATCGCCGAGCGCCTCAGCTTCGGTCAGGAGCAGCTCGCTGCCGCGGGTCAGCCAGCCTGAGGTCTCAGGATCCATGGGTCTTTTCCGTACGGCAGACGTTGCGGCATTCGCCGAGGCCGGTGATGCGGGTGGTCAGCACGGTGCCGTCGGTCAGGTAGCGCGAAGGCTTGCGGGCGTGCCCGACGCCGCCGGGAGTGCCGGTCGCGATGACGTCGCCGGGCTCCAACGTGATGATCGTCGACAGGTACTCGATCAGCTCGGCCGGCCCGAACAGCAGATCCGCGACCTTCGCCTGTTGCACGATCTCGCCGTCGACCAGCGTCTCCAGCACAAGGTCGCCGGGAACATCGGTGACCAGGTGGGGGCCGAACGGCGTGGTCGCCTCGAATGTCTTGCCCGGCAGCCACTGCCCGGTGCGGTACTGCCAGTCGCGTGCGGTCACGTCGTTGAGCACGCTGTACCCGGCGATGGCGGCCAGCGCCTCCGGCCGGGTTGCCCGCCGCACCCGGCTGCCGATGACGACCGTCAGTTCGCCTTCCCAGTCCATGGCCGTGGACTCGGCCGGCAGGACGACGTCGTCGTGGGCGCCGATCAGCGCGGCGGGGAACTTGGTGAACAGGGTGGGGAACGCGGGCAGATCGCGTCCCATCTCCAGGATGTGGGACCGGTAGTTCAGCCCGACGCAGATGACCTTTCCCGGCCGGGGGATGACGGGTGCGTAGTCCAGCCCGGCGACGGCGTGGCGCACGCCGTTGCCGGGCATCGTGCGCCAGCTCTCCAGGGTCAGCAGCTCGCCCACGTCGGCGACGCCGAGCTCGATCGCGTCGTCGCCGTCGATGCGTACCGCGGCGGTCGTGCCGCCGGTGCGGATGGTGGCCAGTCTCATGCCTGCTGCTCCCGGTAGAGGCCGAGTCGTTCGAGGATCGGAGCGTCGCTGAACCGGAACAGGTCGAGGTCGCCCTCGATGGACCAGGAGCACCAGGACGGGACCGCGATCAGATCGCCGCGCCGTAGCTCGGTGCGGGTGCCGTCGAGGGTGATGGCGCCGGTGCCGTCGAAGACCTGCCAGACGCTGGAAGCGGCCTCGCGCCTTGGTGCCGTGCTGGTGTCCACGACCCGGTGCATCTCCATGCGCATGGTGCTCAACGCGTCGGTACCGGTGGCCGGGTTGATGAATCGGACGGCGGCATGGTTCGGTTCGACCAGGCCTTCGGCCAGGGCGAGCTGATCGTGCAGTGCGGCGTCGGTGTGCTGCCAGCGGTACGCGACAAGCGGAGCCCGCGACGGTGCCGTCAAGGGCCGCAGACCGGGATGCCCCCACAGCCGTTCGGAGCGGGAGCGTTCGGGGGTGCTGCGGTCGTCGACACCGTCCTCACCGAACTCGAAGAAGCCGGAGTCGGTGTAGTGGACGAAGGGGATGTCCAGTCCGTCGAGCCAGGCCATGGGCTGCGGGTTGGGATTGCGGTGGCCGTGGAAGCACCAGCCCGGCGTCAGCAGCAGGTCGCCACGGCGCATCGCGACGGGGTCGCCGTCGACCACGGTCCATACGCCTTCTCCCTCGACCACGAACCGGAAGGCGTTCTGGCTGTGCCGGTGGGCGGGCGCCACCTCGTTCGGTCCGAGGTACTGGATGGCCGCCCACAGGGTGGGGGTGGCGTACGGCAGTCCGGGCAGGCCCGGGTTGGAGACGGCGATGGCCCGTCGTTCTCCGCCGCGGCCGACCGGCACGAGTTCCCCGGCTCGGGCCGCGAGCGGGTACAGCTCGTCCCAGTGCCAGATGGACGGCACGGCCTTGGGGTTCGGTGTGCTGGGCATCAACTCCTCACGCAGGTTCCAGAGCGGGATCAGCCCGGCGTTGTCGAAGTCCTTGTACAGCTGATCGGTCATGATGATCTCCTGGTCAGGTAGCGGTAGCCGGCCGCCAGTTGGTCCGGATTCCAGACCTGGCCGTTCTTGAAGGCGGTTTCCTGCTCGTCCGACCACGTCCGGGGACCACCCGCCGCCATGGCCGTGAGCTGGGTACGGCAGGCCCGTTCGAGCAGCACGGCGTACATGACCGCGGTTGCCGGGTCAGGTCCGACGGTCACCGCGCCGTGGTGGGGCATGAGCGCCGCGTTGGCGTCGCCGAGGGTTTCGGCCAGCGCGTGGCCCAGGTCGGCGGACGCGATCAGCGCGCCGGTCTGGGTGAAGCGCGGGAGCCGTGCGAACGGGACGCCGTCGTGGGAGATGGGCCGCAGCGGCTCATCCAGCGAGGCGAAGGCGGCCAGCGCGGGCGCGTGGGTGTGCACGACGCAGCCGACGTCGGGGCGTCGACCCATGATCTCGGTGTGGATGGGGTACTCGATGTGCCGCTTGCCGGCGCCGTCGAGCACCTCGCCGGAGGGCGCGACCAGCAGCACCCGCTCGGCGTCGATCTCCTCGAAGCCCCAGCCCGACGCCTTCATCCAGGCGCCGCGGCCCTCGGGGTCGCGGACGGAGGCATGGCCCCAGACCATGTCACCCAACCCGGCGAAGGCCAGCGCGCGGCTGGCGCGGACCACCTCGTCTCTCATGGTCCCCCCTGGTAGAGCCAGTTCAGGTCGGTGTAGTCGTCGGCTAGGCGGCGGGAGAGGACGCGGTCGCGCAGCGCCGGGACGATCAGGTCGTCGGCGTGCCAGACGTCGCCCCAGGCTCGGGCGATCGTCTGTACCTGCGCGGTGCGGCCGATGCGGTCGGCCTGGTAGCCGGCGAACGCCTCGGTGATGTCGCCGTCCTGTTTGGCCAGGTGCCGGGCCAGGCACTCGGCGTCCTCGATGGCTTGGCACGCGCCCTGAGCGAGGTACTGCAGCATGGGGTGGGCGGCGTCGCCGAGGAGCGTGACCCGCCCCTTGGTCCAGTTGTCGATGGGCAGCCGGTCGTACATCGGCCAGCGGCGATCGGTCGGGATGGCCTCGATGGCGGTGCGGACCGGCGCGCAGGAGGTGGCGAAGGCCTCGATCAGCTCGTCGGGGGTGCCCCACTGGTCGGTGTCCGCTCGGTAGCGATGGCTGCGGAAGACCGCTACCTGGTTGTATAGCTGGCCTTGCCGGATGGGGTACTGGACGAGGTGTTTTCCGGGCCCGATCCAGATGAGCTCGTCCTCCACATCGACTGTCACCGGTAGCGCACCCCGGTAGGCGACGTATTGCGAGCAGTGCGGTCGGTCATTCGAAACCAGTGCACGGGTGCGGGACCACAGGCCGTCCGCGCCCACCACGCCGTCGCCGACCAGGCGGGTACCGTCGGCGAATCGCACCTCACCGTCCTCGCGGACGCCCACGACCTCGCGGGCGGTTTCCAGCGTGATCCGGGGGTGCGTGCGGCAGGCTGCCAGCAGGACCTCGAGCAGATCACCGCGGTGCAGAACGGTGTAGGACTGGCCGAAGTGGCGGCGAAAGGACGGGCCGAAGTCGACCGTCCCGAGGCGCCTGCCCGTGTCGGCGTGCATGAAGATGAGGTTGCGGGGCTGTACGCACACCTCTTCGAGCGCGGGCAGCAGGCCGAGACGTTCCAGGGCACGCATCGCGTTCGGGGCGAGCTGGATGCCGGCACCGATCTCGCTGAACTCCGGTGATTGCTCGACCACGTGGACGTCGAAGCCTGCCTGGGCGACGGCGAGAGCCGTGGTCATCCCGCCGATTCCGCCCCCGATGATCAGAAGCACGTTCACTCCTTCGTCCAGCTGGTCACGAGAGGCGTGTCAGTGCCGATCTGTCCGGCGCCGTACGCGCCGCCCGGGTCGCCGAGCGGTTGCGCCCGGCCCGGCAGGGACAACGTGAAGAACTCCGCGTTGTCCCGTGCCCAGACGGGGTCGCTCGCCTTCAGCGTCGTGATGGCGTCGACCGGGCACTCCGGCAGGCAGGCGCCGCAGTCGATGCACTCGCCCGGATTGATGTAGCGCTTAGCGAGTCCCTCATAGATGCAGTCGACGGGACAGGCGTCCACGCACGAACCGTCCATCTCGTTGATGCAGGCATCGTTGATCACGTAGGCCATGACGCCTCCCTTTCGGTCGAATGGCCCGGGAACAGCTCCTCATCGGGACGAAGCCGTACCGCGATGTTGTTGACGGCGGTCGCCGCCTCGCCGAAACCGACGGCGATCAGCCGGACCTTGCCGGGATAGACCGTGACGTCGCCGGCGGCGTAGACCCGGTCCACGCAGGTCGCCATGTCGGTTCCGACCTCGATGCGCCGATCGTGTACGCCGATGCCCCAGCTCTCCAGCGGCCCCAGGGATGCGGTGTGCCCGAGGGCGGGAATAAGCACGTCGGCTTGGCGGTAGGTGGTGGAGTTGAGGGTGACGCCCTCGAGGTCTTCGGCTCCATGCACGGCGGTGACTTCACAGGTGACCAGAACCTCGGCACTCGACGCCCGCAGAGCGTCCTGGGACCGGGGGTGGGCACGGAGCCGCCGTCCACGATGGACAAGCGTGACCGATCGGGCGTGATTGACCAGGGTGTTGGCCCAGTCGACCGCGCTGTCGCCGCCACCGACGATCACGACATGCCGGCCGGCGTACTCCGGCGGGGCGGCCACCACGTAATGCACACCCCGCGCATGACAGCCGTCGAGGGCGGGAAGGGGTTTCGGGGTGAAGCTGCCGATGCCGGCGGTGATCAGCACCGCACCGGCTCGGATCCGCCGGCCCGACGAGGTGGTGACCGTGACCGCGTCGGCGTCCTTCTCCAGCTCCGCGGCCTGCTCACCGAGCACGATCCGGGGGTCAGCGAGCCGCGCCTGCTCGGTGAGGCCGTCGACCAGTTCCCGGCCGGTGACAGCCGGGAAGCCGGCGATGTCGAAGATGTTCTTGTCCGGGTACAGGGCTGCGACCTGGCCCCCCAGATGCGACAGACTGTCGAGCAGAGTCACCCGCAACCCGCGCAACCCGGCGTAGAAACAGGCGAACAGGCCGGCCGGCCCGGCGCCCACGATCAGCAGATCCGTGTCCGGCATGTCAGCTCCAGATGAGCGCGTCGTCCAGGGCTTCGTCCGGCCCGGCGTATACCCGCGCGGCGGCGGGATGCAATGCGATCGGTGTCCTGGCCATGTCGGCGGGGACCAGCGGGTAGGTGAGCGGAGACCGCTCGGGCGGAATGTGCGCGTACTGGACCTCCAGCGCCCGCCGGGTCTTCACCATGCACCACGTGGCCAGTTCGGCGATCTCGTCGGACAGGTCGGTGCGGCACAGCACCGCGAAGTCGGAGAAGTCTAGGGTCCGCAGGTCCTCGGTGAGGCCGGGCAGGTAGCCCGCCTCGACCGTGGCGCCCGGCCAACCGGGCTCGTCGAGCGGGAGGTAGCGGACCGGTCGCCGGTCGGCGATGCGCTGCCAGGCGGGCATCATGATCGCCTCGTGGACGAGGACGTCGGCCTTGCCCTCGGCAAAACGGCGGATGGCCGGGAAAGGGCGTTCGTCGTAGTGGAAGGTGAGCTTTCCCGCCGCGCGCAGCACCCGGTGGGCGAGGTAGCCCACGAGGTTCACCCCGTCGTCGGGCGAGGTCGCCACCGTTACCTGGTCCAGGTCCGCCACGGTCTGGACGGGCAGTTCGGCGTCCACGGCCACGACCAGGCGGTCGCGCTGGCCGATCACGCCGAGACAGCGCAGACCAGCGTGTTCGCCGTAGAGCTTGCTGACCGCTGCGGTCGGCGTGACGATCGCGATGTCCACCTCGCCGGTGAGGAGCGCGTCGACCTGGTCGCTGCCGCCGCGGCCCGACCAGATCGCGAACCGGGAACCCTCCGGTGCGCGGTCGCCCATCTCCTGGGCCAGCCAGCCGCAGATCCGGTGCATGTTGGCCTGTCCCCAGTCGCCCCGGAACCGCACGGTGACGGGCTCACGCATTGCTGATCATCCGGGCGAGTCCTTCGGCGTCCAGCGTGAAGTCGATCTCGGTGATGGAGTCGAAGGGAAAGCCGACCCGCTCATATTCGCGCTCCACGTCGTCGCGGTGGGCGGCCTCGTACAGCGTGACGATGAAGCCGTCCGTGGTGTTGACGAGTAGCTGCTTGAACGTCGCGTGTACCCCCGCCGCCACATCGGGGCCATATCCGGCGATCTCCTCGGGCGACAGCCCGGGAGCCTGGTGCAGGCCGACGAAGAGTGCCATCAGTGCCTCCATGTGTCATCATACGGAACAGTGTCTCAGATTATGCGACCATGTTACGAGCAATTCAAGGGGTTGATTCGTGCGCGATAGCCTGCTCTTCGTGGATCCTGACCTCTCTCCCCGCCCGTCCGGCCTCATCGGCGCCGTGGACAACGTGCTGCGTCTCCTGCGGCTCTTCGAAGAGCGAGAGTTGCTGCGCGTCAACGAGGTCAGCCGAGAGATGAGGCTGTCGCGTTCGACGGTTCACCGGATGTTCGCCACTCTCAGTCATCACCGGTTCGTCGCGCAGGACGAGCACTCGCGGGGCTATCGGGCCGGGCCCGTCCTGGTGGATATCGGGTTGGCTGTCGTGCAGAACATGGACGTGCGCGCCCTGTCCTACGGCGCTCTGGTACGGCTGCGAGATGCCACCCGGGAGACGGTGCATCTGGCCACGCTGCGCGGCGCCGAGGTGTTGTTCGTCGAGAGCGTGGAGAGTGAGCAGGTCCTGAAGACCAGTTCCCGGGTGGGCTGGACGCTCCCGGCTCACGCCACAGCCGCCGGCAAAGCGATGCTTGCTGAGCTGACGGAGCGGGAAGTGGTCGCCCTGTATCCCACTGAGACGCTGACGGCGCCCACGGAGCGGGCGCTCACCTCCGTGGCCGCACTGCGTGAACAGTTGGACGAGGTGCGGCTGCGTGGGTATGCCGTCAACAACGCCGAGAGCGAGAACGACGTCAGTGCGGTGGGCGCGGTCGTCAAGGACCGCCAAGGCAAGGTTCGCGCGGCGGTGGTCGTGACCGGGCCGCGGTCGCGGGCCGACCAGGGATGGATCGAACGGGTGTCGACGGCCACCATGCGCACCGCCAAGGAGCTGAGCGGCTTGATCGTCTAGCGTTTGCCGTCGGACAGGACCGGACCTCACTTCGAGGTCCGGTCTTTTTTCGTACTCGCTTCTTCTTGCCGAATAGTCGCACATTGCGATTCACTGTTCCGCATCACGCTACATACTCGGAGTCGACATGCTGGAAGCCGCTCTTGTCATGATCACTGGAGTCTGGGCAGGCGCCATCACGACAATCGCCTGGGAACGCATCCCCGTGTGGCGTCGCCTCGACCCCGTGCCCCGTGCGGTCGACTTCCGCCGGTCGTTGCACCGGATGGACCCGACGATGCCGATCCTCGCGATCGCCATCCTCGTCCTAGGGGTTGTGTTCGCCCTGCGGCACGAGGGCATCGCTCGCGCGCTGGCCTGGATCGCGCTGGGTGGGATCACGCTGATCGTCGTCGGCTCCGTCCTGCTGCTCGAACCCATCAACACCAAATTTCGCCGGCTCCCCGAAGGGACGCCGCCACCCGACGCCGCGTCCCTGCACACCCGCTGGACCTGGCTGCATCTCGTCCGCACCGTCCTGGCCGTCGCTAGCCTGGGGCTGTTCGTCACCGCGACGCTTTCGTAGGAGGTCGTCTTGAACCGCATTCCACCGCCGGACCCATCCCGTGAACCGCTCAAGGTCAACATCTACGAGCGGATGTCGGGCGCAGCCAACCAGCTGATTCCGCTGTTCCCCTACGACGACGCCGGCTCGATCGTGCCGTGCGGCGCCGTGCTCTGGGGCGGACCGGACATGGAGTACGGCCATTTCTTCCACGGCAACTCCATCGCCGAGGTCGTGGTCGTCTACGGCTCCCACCAGTCGCTGCTGTCCT